>DCHI01000083.1 GCA_002314795.1 Bacteroidales bacterium UBA1756
TGTATCCTGACATCAGCGCAGCGCAGTGTGGGGTGTATCTAGACATCGGCGCAATGCGGAGCAGACCAAACACCTCCATCTCGAAGAGATGGAACAACACGACTAACATCCGCAAAACAATATAATGCTAATCAAACCCATTAACAAATCACTATGAGTTATACCAAACTATACTACCACATCGTCATTAGGACGTATCGAAGCAAAAACACCATCAACATTGAGCACGAGCGCGAACTGTACGCTTACATCTGGGGATACATCAAAAAACAAAATGCAGTACTCCTGCGCATCGGTGGGATGCCAGACCACATTCATCTGTTTGTCTCAATTTCGACAACCCAATCTCTCGCCGGCTTTGTACAACAGTTGAAGATATCAACCAGCAAATGGCTGAAGGCCAACGCCCATTTTCCATCTTTTAATGGGTGGGGAAAGGAGTATGCCGCTTTCACCTATTCCTATCGTGACAAGGATAAGATTGTCAACTACATCACTAATCAGAAAAAGCATCATAAGAAGGAGACTTTCGCGGATGAATACCGAGCGTTTTTAGTGGAGAACGGATTGGAGGTTCGAGAGGAGCATCTTATGCCTGATTAGTGAAAGGCGCATCTCTTCGAGATGCTGGGAGGCTTCCCGCAGATTCCCCTCCCCCCGTTTGCGCTTCGCTTTACGGGGTTACAGTAGTCTCGCCTCTTCGCGACGAATCGTAGGTCAAAATAGACGAGGACACTGTTATCCGATTCTGCGCCGAGAGTAATAACTTCTGCGAATTTCTGAAACTCCTCTCCGAAGACAGCAAACTCGAAAAAGTGAAAAGCAACGACGAGGCAAAAAGATGTGACAAAACATTTTTCAGATGAATTGTTTTGCTTATTTGAAATTTTATGTAAATTTGCAGAAAATTTCGAGTAGATATGAATGATGACAAATATGTCAAGAGGGAAATCTATCTTAAGCGATTGATTGACAGACGAGACAATGGAGAGGTGAAAAACGGAATGGAAAAATATTACATACAATCGGCCTATTCATTGCCAGACGAAGAAAAAATGAGCCAAGAGCTCGCCTCTTTAAGAAAAATTGTCAACTCATTCAAAAAAATAGTCATTGTAAGGGATGACATTGCCACTTACGTAAATGACGAAGGAATTGTATTTATGGGATTGTTCCAATTTCTGAAAAACGAAAAAGTAGAAAACTGATTTTTATTTAATCAAGACTTTTTTTAGATAGTTATCATCAAATTATCGCAATCAGGATTCTTATGAAAAAACACATTGAATCTTGTGGTTACCTGTTAGGATTCTTTATGTTTGTAGTGCTCGTGCCGGGGATTATTTGATTTTTTGATTATCAAGACAGCCATCCTGTCAATTTTAGATGCTTCCCCCCATAAGATAATTTTGTACTTTTGCCGCTTTGAAATTTTGCAGAAAATATTTATGAAAAGAATTCTATTTTTAATTGTTAATGTATTATTATTCAATACATTGACTTATTGCTGTGACACGACGAAACTTGACCGGACAAACTGGAGTATCATCTACGTCGATAGTGAAGAGCTTACGGGAGAAGGAGCGAACAACGGCCACGCCATCCACTGTTTGGATGGGGATTCCTCCACGTTTTGGCACACCGAATGGCAAGCCCATAGCTACAACTACCCTCACGAAATCTGGATCGACCTCGGTGACACATTGGCAGTCAATGGTTTCAGCATTCTGACGCGCAACATCAGCAACCGCAACGGACGAATCAAAGACTACGCTTTTTACATCTCGTCTGATACGGCGAACTGGGGAAATCCGCAATCGTTAGGACAGATGAACTATCCGTACCCAACCAGCAATGTTCAGCAAACGGCATCCGTCTTTTTCGGGGCGGTGCGCGGACGTTACGTGCGTTTAGTCGGCTACTCCAGTATGACGGGTGACCAGCACGCGATGATTGCCGAACTGAACATCTACGCCGACACGCTCTGCACCCCGACGGGCCAACAGAACCAAATCATTTACGCCCAAACTATTGAACGTCAACTTTCTACAAATCCGCCATTTGCCATCAGCGCGTACAGCTCTTCCGGACTTCCGCTTTCGTATGAAATCGTGAGCGGTCCGGCCACCGTTTCCGACAGCATCGTCACACTGACGGGGGACGGCGGCATTGTCACCGTTCGCATCAGCCAAGCCGGGGACTCTGCGTATTACCCAATGGAAATCCAACTCAGCTTCGAAGTCATCAATCTCAATGATTATTCTCTAGATATTAAAACCTTCTTTACCAATGAGTTACCCGTGGAAATGCCCCGACTGATGCCTTATCTTCTTCACTCGAATGTTTCCATTCAAGAAAGCCAATACTTAGGAATTGTCTCGCTGAGTTACAGCATCGGCGAAGAGACATTGGAAACCGTGAACGTGTCGGGTGATTATCAAGCGTGGTGGACACCAAGCAGTTACGGCACGCACGAAATCACCGTCACGGCAGTGGCAACGAATGGCAACGTATCCACCGTCGTCGTGCCGTTGGAAGTCACGGACATCATTGCTGACCAAACGGTGCAGGCATTTGACTCCGCCGTCATCGACTATGGCAGTATCGGTTCGCAGTGGTACTACGGCAGTTACGAACTCCCGCAATTTGTTAGTGCGTACAACGGAATCACGGCGCGGCTGCAGGTTTCGTGTCCGCCAGTCAGCGGCGGCTGCGACGATTGGGACCGCCTCGCTTACGTGCAAGTGAAGAACCCGCAAGGCGAATGGGTGGAGATTATCCGTTACATTACCCCCTTCGGCAAAGCGTGCAATCACGCCATTGATGTCACTGATTTTGAAACACTTCTGCAAGGAAAAGTGGAAATGAGAATGTACATTGACACGTGGGGAACCGGTGGTTGGCAGATGGACCTTTTCTTCGACTACACGGCCGGCGAACCCGAATATCCCTACTCGCACGTCGAGACTATGTGGCAAGGAAGTTACAATTTTGGCGACCCGGCGAATCTACAACCCGTTGACACAACGCAAGTTGGAATCTTCCACGCCGCACAAAAAGCGCACCTGCGTCTCGTTACCTCGGGACACGGCTGGGGCGAAAACAACGTCGGCAACGCCGCGGAATTTTACCACGCAGTTCATCATTTGCAAATCAACGGAGAAGACACCTACGAGCAAGACCTTTGGTGCGACTGCTATCCTAACCCGGATGGCTGCAACAATCAGCACGGAACTTACAAATACGACCGCGCCGGATGGTGCCCGGGCTCCATTTCGCAACCTTTTATTTACGACATCACCAACCAACTTTGGAGAACTCCGTTCCAGCTGTCGTACATTTTCGAACCCACTTACGTCGATGTATGCCACCCGCACAATCCTGACTGCGTGAGCGGCGTCACTTGCGACGACTGCAATGCGTCGATGAATCCGTTCTATCGAGTTTCCTGTTACTTAATTCGTTACAGCGATATTCCTCACGTCAGTTCCACCGAAGATTCAAAGCCCATCATTGCTGATGAGATTGACTTTTCCGTCTATCCGAATCCTTGTCACGGGCAATTCCGTTTGCAAATGCACACCTCGACGAGCAATATGGTTTGCACGTTGTTGGATGCTACGGGAAAAATTTTAAGGACTTATTTCTTTGAAAACGAGCAAGATGCTGAAAATCACCTTTTCAATGTGACTTCTTTTGAAAAGGGTGTTTACTTTTTACAAATCTACACCAAAACAGGCATTGATGCCCGAAAAATTATCATCAACTAAGTTCAAAATTCCACACTTTAACAATCCAAAATCCAAGTCGCAATTTTGAAATTCAGCAAAAGAATCCATCTGCTAAACTTAAAAAAAAGTATAAGACATCAATCTTTTCATTCACATAATTGTTATACCTTTGCGCGTTTTTTTGCAGGATAAAAAAACGATATTCATCAAAGATTAATCACAACAATCCAATAAAACAATGAAGGCAGTTTTCATTTCTTTTTACAAAGCGTTTTACGTTGAAATTATGGAGGTTTTAGACAAACTCGAAATCCGTGGTTTCACTTTTTGGGAGGAAGTACAAGGAAGAGGTACAAAAACCGGTGAACCGCACTACGGGACACACGCTTGGCCCACACTCAACTCCGCCATTCTGACGTTTGTTCCATCGGAAAAAGTAACTCCTCTTTTGGACGAAATACAAAAATTGGACGAAAGCGCCCCGCAACAAGGTATTCGCGCCTTTGTTATGCCCGTTGACCAAGCTTACTAACCGATGACTAATCCAAAAAAAGTCATCATCGTTGACCGTGCCGCGCCCTCATTGGAGGCGGATCTTACGGCTCACGGATTCGTTTGCAAAACGCGCCGCGATATTACTTACGAAGAGTTTCTTCAGCTTCCCGACAACCTGTACGGGCTCGTCATTCGCAGTCGCTTTCAGGTTGACAAAACGTTGATTGACAGTAAGTCACACCTCCGTTTCATTGCACGGCTCGGGGCTGGTGTAGAAAACATTGATACCGCGTACGCAGCAAGTCGCGGCATTGCTTGCATCAGCACGCCCGAAGGCAATGCCAATGCGGTGGCTGAACACGCCTTGGGACTTTTGCTCGGCGCGCTTAAAAACATTCCCAAAGCTGACAAGGAAGTCCGCACGGGTCAGTGGCTCCGCGAAGCGAACAAGGGAACAGAACTCGCCTCGCAAAAGGTGGGCATCATCGGTTACGGTCACACCGGCCCCGCCTTCGCCCGCATCTTGCACCAGTTTGGAACGAAAGTCCTTGTTTATGACAAATTCCGAACCGATATCGACGACAACTTTGTGCAAGTCACCGACTTGAAAACAATTTTGCAAGAATGCAACGTCATTTCAATGCACATCAACTACTTGCCAGAAAACAAACATTTTGTTAATGGCTCTTTTTTGGACGAAGCCCAAGATGGAATCATCCTCATCAACACATCGCGTGGGAACGTGTTGGACACGGCGGCTTTAGTGGAACGACTGAAAACCGGAAAAGTCCGCTATGCTTGCCTTGATGTTCTTGAGTATGAGTCTGTTCGGCTGAAAATTCCACCCAAAGAAGAGTGGCAGAATCCGCTTCGCGAGTTGGCTACTTTGGACAGTTGTATTTTGACACCGCACATCGCCGGACAAACGTTGGAAGCCGAACAACGTCACGCCGACATTGCTGTACAAAAAATTCTAAATCTTTCAGAATGAAACTGTTTCGACGTCTCATCCGCTATATTTTTCCCTACAAGAAAAACATTTTACTGATTTTTCTTTTCAATCTCATTTACTCCTTCTTTTCCGTTTTCTCCCTTTCAATGGTTGCTCCATTTCTTTCGGTGCTTTTCGGAAGCGGCGAAAGTGTCACGGTGCGGCCGGCATTCGACGGTAGCGTCACCGCTATCATCAACACATTTTACTACTATATGGGGCTCATCATCCACAATTACGGGCAGCTTTATGCGCTGTTTTTCATTGCGATAACGATGGTGGTGCTCACGTTCTTTTCCAACCTTTTTCGCTACCTCGCACTTTATATGAACGCGCCGATTCGTTCGGGTTTCATTCAGGCCCTGCGCCACGACATCTACCGGAAACTGCTGATTCTTCCTTTATCTTTTTATGGAAAACAGAAAAAAGGCGACATCCTCAACCGAATCGGTTCCGACGTGCAAGAAGTCGATTGGTCCATCGTCTGCAGCGTCCGAATGGTTTGTCGCGACCTGATTATGGTCATCGTTTTCTTATTTGCATTGTTTTCAATAAGTTATAAGTTGACATTGCTTTCCCTCATTATCCTGCCACCCGTTGGAATTCTCATAGCCAAGATTGGAAGCAGCATCAAACGTAATTCCATTGAAGCACAGCAGATTTTAGGACGGATGAGTTCCGCTTTTGACGAAGCCATCAGCGGACTACGAATCATAAAAGGATACAATGCGATTGACCATACGGACAAGAACTTTCAGAAGATGAACGACCGTTTTTTTGTCTTGAACCGGAAAATTTTCCGTAAGACCGAACTGGGTGCTCCGCTCGTGGAATTTCTGTGTATTGCTGCTATGCTGCTGGTACTTTTGCTGGGTGCCGGTTTCGTACTGAAAGAGAATGAGTTGCGTCCTGAAATGTTCATAATGTTCATCGTCATTTTCGCCCGCGTCATTCCTCCGGCGCAAAGTGTGGTTTCCTCTTTTTACACTATACAAAAGGGAATGGCTTCGGCTGAACGCATCTACCAAATCATTGATGCAGACGAAGTTATCGAAGAAGTGGCGAATCCGATTTCCAAAGATTCTTTCAACGATGAAATCGAATATCGGAACGTCTGTTTCAAATATGACACCGAGGATCCTGATGCGGCTCAGGTGCTTTCCGACATTTCGTTTAAAATAAAAAAAGGTCAAAGTTTGGCGCTGGTCGGTTCGTCTGGAAGTGGTAAATCCACCATCGTTGACTTGCTTCCCCGTTTTTACGACATTCAACAGGGGCAGATTCTTATTGATAATATTGATAATAAATTACTGAAAATAAGTGATTTAAGAAATATTTTCGGTATTGTCAACCAGGATGTCATCTTGTTTAACGACACGGTTTATAGCAACATCGCGTTTGGGAATGTGGCTGCGACGCGCGAGTCGGTGATTGCTGCGGCCAAGGCAGCGTCGGCGCACGACTTCATTATGGAGATGGAAAACGGTTACGATACGGTGATTGGTGACCGCGGGATGAATTTGTCCGGGGGGCAACGGCAGCGGTTGAGCATTGCCCGCGCCATCCTTCAGAATCCGGACGTTCTGATTTTGGACGAAGCCACCTCCGCCTTGGACAACGAGTCGGAATACTTTGTCCAGCAGTCGATTCAGCAACTGATGAAAGGCCGCACGACCATTATTGTGGCGCACCGGCTCTCTACGATTCGGAATGCGGACCAAATCCTGTTTATTCAAAACGGACGCATCACCGAGCGTGGCACGCACGACGAACTGATGGGGAAAGATGGTGATTACGCTAAATTTTGTGCTTTGCAAGGGGACAACAATGTGACGGAGTAGGGGGGGGATGTTACTGGCAAATCTCTCCGAATTCCTTCAGTTTGTCCTCGGTCAAGCGATAGATGGTCCAGCCGTCCATCGGAATAGTGCCGATGGATTTGTAAAAATTGATGGATGGCGTGTTCCAGTCCAAGCAGACCCATTCCACTCGTCCGCAGCCACGCTGCGCAGCAAGGCCGGCCAGATGTTTCAACAAGGCCTTCCCGTAACCGAGGCCACGTTTTTCCGGCAAAACGAACAGGTCTTCCAAGTAGAGTCCTTTTCGGCCAACGAAAGTTGAAAAATTGTGGAAGAACAACGCAAATCCGACGATGACACCATCTTCCTCCGCAAACACGACCTCCGCCTCTTTTCTTACAAAAATAGATTGCTGAATCGTCTCTTCCGTCGCTTCCACTTCGTTCGGAAGTTTCTCATAATCAGCTAATAATTTGATGAATTTAAGAATGGTGGCGGCTTCTCCGTCGTGAGCAGCCCGAATGGTGAAACGTGGTGTCATAGTGTTGATTTTTTGAAGGCGCAAAAATACGTTAAGTTATTGGAAAAGTGATTTTATTTCTAAAGAACACCTTGCGCATACAACCGAAATCGTTAAAACTCTCGTACCGTGGCGAATGCCCCGTTTTCTAACAATGTGATGGCATATTTGTGTTTTCCGTCTTTCGATTGTGTGTAGCGGACATTGCCTTCGGCATACGGATACAATGGGCGCGTTCCGTAAATGGCATAGCCGTTTTCTTGTAGCCAGCCCCCCATTTCGCGGAGCCGTTGTTGTGCAGTCAGCGGGATTTGTCCGTCTGCGTCGGGCCCGATGTTTAACAGATAATTGCCTCCTTTTGCTACAATATCTATCAGTGTGTGAATGAGTTGTCTTGTGCTTTTGTAGTTGTCATTTTCAACGTACGACCAGCTATCGCCCATACTCATACACGTTTCCCACGGGTAGGGGAGAAGTGTGTCGGGGACTTTCTGTTCAGGGGTGCGATAGTTTTCATATTTACCTCCCACACTTCGGTCCACCAGGATGAGGTCGGGATTACTGCTGCGTGCCATCTCTGCAATACGTTGCATATCAATATCTTGAATGCGCTGATAGCAGCCGAGCCACTCGCGTGTTTCGTCCGTCAAACTCCATTCTGGCCGAATCCAACCGCCATCCAACCACAAAATGTCAATATCGCCATAGTTATGTGTGATTTCTTGTAACTGATTGTATGTGAAATCTTTGTATTTGTTCCAACGTTCTGGATAGACGTTGATGTCGTAGTTGACATTCCGATCCGGAGTCGCCCATTCGTGTGCCCAGTAGTCGTCGCAGTGCCAGTCGGGTTTTGAGAAATAGAGTCCCGTCCACAGACCTTCGTTGCGGAAGGCGTCTACGATGGCGCGCGTAATGTCGGGCTGCGGTGACGTGTGGTACGGACAATCGGCGCCCGCAACGCTGTAATCGGTGTACTTGCTGTCGAACATACAGAAACCGTCGTGATGTTTGGTGGTAAAAACAAAGTACTTCATTCCAGCTTCCTTGGCCAAGGCGGCCCATTCTTCCGGATTGAATTTTTTTGGATTAAAGTTTTGATTTAATGATTGATAGCACTGTTTGTAATCCACATAGTCGGCTCCTTTGCGGTCAATCCACGGTTCGTTGCAAATGCTCCACGATTCCACGACGCCCCATTGTGCGTACATTCCCCAATGTGCCATAAAACCGAATTTGAGGTCTTGCCATTGGTCAATTCGGTTCAAAATGATGGGGGCGGTTTCGGGAAGCGCTTCCGTCGGAACCTCGGCGACGACGCGCGTGTTTTCACTGTCGAAGCCAATTTCAACGATGAAACGGGTGCCTGCCGTCGGCGCTACCATCTGCTGCGAGGTTTCGTCAAAAACACGGAGCCAGTACGGATCTATCTGAATATCAAAATCTTTTTTGCCATTAACGGGAATGTCAATGCTCACATAACCGACCAAGCTTTTTTTCGGAGCATTCGTATCGCCAGAATTTTTCACATAGACCTGCACCACCGCTTTCCCCATAGAAATCGGGCAATTTTCAGAAATCCAATCGTGCGAAACCGTGCCGTGAACCGTGAGATTTTCGTAGTTGAAAGTGACATTTTTCAATGAAAAATTGCTATAACTCAAACCGAATCCGAATGGGAAAAGTGGTTTTTCTTCCATAAAACGGTACGTTCTCCCTTGCATATTGTAGTCGTTGAAATCGGGGAGTTGCTTTGAAGAACGGTAAAAGGTGACGGGTAAACGACCAAAAGAATTGTACTTTCCAGCCAAGGTCTGGGCTACGGCAGCTCCCATCTTTTCACCACCATACCAACAAATGAATATGGCATCTACTTCATTTTCAATATTTTCCAATGCGATGGCACTGCCTGTACATAGCAATAAGACGATTGGTTTTCCGAACTTTTTCAGTTTTCGTAATTCGTCCAATTGTGTTTGTGGCAGCTCGATGATTGTGCGGTCGCCTTTGTAGAAACCGGGAACGTCAACAGGCAGTTCCTCGCCTTCCAACTGCGGTGACAGTCCTCCCGCATAGACGATAACGTCCGCTTTTTTTACATTTTTTGTAAGTTGAAAAACGTCACTCATTCCTTCCAAAATGGAAATTGTGTGCAGCGGTGTTCCGTTGTAGTTGCCCAACGGCATCAGGGTATCGGCAGCATTCGGACCAGTGAGGAACACGCTTGTTTGGTCGGCAACGAGCGGAAGAAGGTGGTCGTTTTTTAGCATAACGATGCTGTTTGCTGAAATATGCGTCTGATTGTCAAGTGCTTGCGTAGAAATGTGTGAGTCGTTTTCTTGATGGAAACGTTCCGTCACGCGCAATCGTGTGGTGAGAATGCGGCGTACGTGTTCATCAATTTTCTCCTCGGAAATCCAACCGGAATCGACGGCGGTTTTAAGGGCGGAGAGGCCGCTGCCACATTCCAAATCCACCTCGCTGCCAAAAGCGTCGGCGGCGGCACGGGCGGCTGAAGGGTGCGTTTCGTGACGGGGCGTCTTCGGGTCCCGCTCCCAGCAGTCGTTCAGTGCCCAACAGTCGGTCACCAGCAAGCCGTTATAGTGCCATTGATTCCTCAAAATATCCACAAGCAACTCACGGTTGGTGCAGCACGGAACGCCATTGAGACGGTTGTACGCGCACATCACTTGTTGTACGTCGCTGTTTTTTATAATATACTCAAAAGCAGGAAGATAGGTAGTCCATAAATCGCGATGGGAGATTTGGACATCAAACTGATGGCGGGTGCTTTCGGGCCCGCTGTGGACGGCTAAATGCTTGAGGCAGGCGGCAGTAGCGAGATGACCGTTGCCATCGTTCGTTTGCAGTCCATTCACGCACGCCAGTCCCATTGTGGCAGTAAGAAACGGATCTTCCCCGTACGTTTCCATTCCACGGCCCCAGCGTGGATCCCTGAAAATGTTGATGTTCGGTGTAAAGAAAGTAAGTCCGGCGTAGTCACCGAAGTTGCCGTCCGTCTGCGCTTGCTGGAATTTCTCCCGTGCCTCGACCGCTGTAGCGGAGAAGACGTCACGTACCAGGTCGGCGTTGAAAGTGGCGGCCAAGGCAATGGGCATCGGCCAGACCGTTGCCAGACCGTTGCGTCCAACGCCGTGCAGTGCTTCGTTCCACCAGCTGTATGCGGGCAAGCCCACGCGCGGGATGGCGGGGTTCTGATGTTCCATCAATGAAAGTTTCTCATCAAGAGTGAGTTGCGACATAATTGTCTCTACACGAAAGGCAACGCTGTCGCTAACACTATTTTGTGAAAATAATTGAAATGTAATGATAATCAGACTTATAAGTAAGAAGGAACGCTTCATTTGGGGATATTAGGATTTGTTTTGTTCAAGGTTTATTCTCAATGATAATAATTATAGTGGAAGATTGCTCATCACTAACCACGCTGACACTAAAATCATCACTATGGCCACGATTTTCTTGTAGATTTTGTTTTCAATTTTGCCAATCAGTTTCAGAGCCACGAAATTGCCGAGCATCATCGCCACACCGATGTAGAGTCCGTGAAGGAAAGTATTGGCAGTCATTAGGTTAAGTTTACCATAGACGATAATTTTCACGATATGCATCACCACGGCGGAGGTGGCTTCGGTGGCGATGTAGCTCACGGCGGCGAGATTGAGGGTGAGGTAGCAGGCGCTGCTCAGCGGTCCGGAGATGCCCAACAGTCCGTTGATGAGTCCAGTGATGCCGCCGCCCACAATCATCGTGGCGGGCTTGTGCGGTAGGTTCATCTTGCCACGCAGTTTCTGAATGGCGAACAGGATGAGCGCACAGCCCAGTACCACTGTCATCGGCCGTTTCGGCACCACGGCAAAGCCCATCGCACCTAACACCGTGAAGGGAACCGCCAACAGCAGAAACTGCCACACGAATTTCCATCGGATCGATTTCCAACCTAAACCCACGCGGCTGAGGTTGCTCATCAGCTGCGCAATGGTGGAGACGGGCACGGCAACTTCAACACCGAAAAAATAGGTGAGTACTGGCAGAAGAATCATTCCGCCGCCAAAACCAACGGAACCGGAAAGAAATCCGGCTAACAAACCGACAATGATAAGGATAACGTTGGTCATTTCAGCAAAACACTAATTTTTTTACAAGACATTGATTCTTTCATCAAGCAGACGCTTGTATGCAGTTTGGAGTTCATCATCTAAAAAAGAAGTTTCAATAGTTTGTCGGAAGGCGGGAAGCAGTTGTGCGTATTTCTTTTTCAGGTTGAAAAAAACTTTTACGGGCACACCGCAAGTTTCAAAGGCGGCCTGAAAATCTGAATCTTGGATTTTTCTCTTTTTGCCATTCAATGTTAATGCAAGTTGTTCGTTATCAGCAGGATTTGCAATAGCGACATTCAGCAAGTCGTATGCCGGTGTCAACCGTACATTCTTGTCGGGTTGATAAAGCGAAAAATTCTTGAGGTGCATATCATTGTTGCCCGTAATCCAAGAGAAATAGACAAGTTCAAGAAAATCAGTCACATCCATCTGTGGATTGGCAGAAAATTTGCGAATGGCTTTGGCTATCTGCTCGTAGGAACTTTTATACTTGTGTTCGGTTTGACGTTCCGTTAACTGACAGAAGTCCTCCATCGCAATTTTTTCACCTTTTTTGGTCCTATCAATCCGCTTTGTGATGTACCCCAACGAACCATCCTTCATTCTTATCAACGTATGAGGGACGACTCTGATATTGGCAATTTGCGCCAAGTGCATCGTAAGATCTTCATTCTCAGGAAGTAGTCTGAACCTATCCGTCTGCGGTTTAAAGATAAAATCCCCCCAAAGTCCCACAATAGTGAGTTTTTGGCTGTTTCTATGTTTGTCAAGATGCAGCGACAATTTGGGTTGTACGCCGGTAAGCGTGGTCTGCGATTGAATAATCTGCTTTGCCAAAGCATCCATATCTTCTCGCGTGTAATCCAATACGGGAGGTACAGATGAACCGAAAAATTTCTTCGCACATTCGGCGTGAAAATCAACTTCGCCTTCTTTCAATTCTTGATAGCAAAACAAACACCTACTCATCTTCATCATCTTTTAGCGGGATTACACTAACGGCCCCGATGCACTCTTTGCAACATAGCAGTAAGAGTGCAAAACGGTCGAGTTCACTGATATCTGTATTTCGCAAAGCCACGTCCAAAAGCCACCCTTCGGGAATGAGCCCGTCAAAAAAAGGAAATAGTACTTTGGAAAAATATGGCTGATGGCTCAGCGGCAAGGTCATACTCACGGCTGATGGATCCGAAGATTGCAAATAATCATCCAAATAGCTGAACGAGTAGCCTTCATCCGTTTCACTCAACAAACCGGCATCCCGCTCTTTAAATCTAATTAGCGCTGCTTTCATCGGTCAACATCTTTTTTACCGGAATCAATTCGTAATCAAACAGCGAGAAAACCTGTAATACTTTGTCCATCCGCACAGTGGCCTTCCCTTGTTCCAATTCTCTGACGAAGTTCAATCCCACGCCAGATTTCATTGCCAGATCAACTTGCGTCAATCCAAACTCTTTACGGAGCGCTTTCAATTTCGTAGCGATAATATTCTTTGTCATAATTACATCTTTTCGGATGCAAAAATACAAACTATTTTAATAATTACATCTTTTCTAATGTAATTTTTTTAATAATAAATTTCCATTACTTGTAATACTTCTCAATACCGCCGTACCCCATAATCAGTTTGTTTTCCTTAGTTTTGAGGATGAAATTGGCCAGCCGTTTTTGAAATTCCTCGGGACGTTTGCGGGCGTCATCAATGTAGGCGATGCGAATGCGGCGGTAGGAATCCGTAAACTTTTGGTAATTTTCCCAAACTGCGGCATCCCTTTTCACCTCTGCTAAAATGTCTTCCGGGAAAACGTAGGGCTCGTTGATGAGCGGCAGGACGGCGGGTCGGATTGTGGGGTGAATCATTCCTTGGTTTTCGAGCCAGATGAGCCGTTCAATGTTGGGGCGGGAGTAGCCGCTTCCTTTGCGGCGGGGGGTGAAGCGGCGGGTGTTGTGCGTACTGTCAAGTTTTCCCGCCACGCCGTCAATCCAGCCGAAACAGAGAGCCTCTTCCACTGCATCGTTGTAGGAGATGCTTGCCTCGCCGGAACTTATTGTCGGGAAGACGAACAGGATTTCCGTGGCCGTCTCAAAATGGTCGGACAACCACTGGCGCCACTCCGCGCGGCTGTTGGTGCGGAAGGTGTTAGTGTTTTTCTTATGGGTATCAATACTGGAAGTCATTATTTCGGAAAAATGAAGGTGCATAGGTGAGAGATTATTCAAATAAATCATTCATTGTCAGCTCCTTGACCACGTTTGAGTTGTAAACCGACGGGGCTAATCCGTTTGTAGTAATCATCGTGAGCCAGATGGGGTAGGAGAGGGCCGTTTCGGATCGGAAGGTTGCTGTGCGGTTCTGCAATTTTTCGGATTCTGCTTTCGTTAGTGCAAATTTTTCATTGCAAAACTTTATTTCACAGAGGTTTATGATTTTATCAGCACGTTCGATAATCAGGTCTATTTGAGCACGATTGTCACTTTGTTTGCTCCTCCACGAATAGTGCTGGGTTGAAATACCATCAATTTTCAATGCTTTTTTAATTTGTGCAATATGCGTCAAGCAAACTTTTTCAAAAGCCAATCCCAACCAAGTATTTAATTCTGGACTTCCCAAATGATTTTGCCAATAATTGTCTTCCAGCGCTGCCTTTGGACTGAAGGTAAGGTAAAATAATGAGAAGAAATCGACCAATTGATAGATTGCGGACCGTGTCTTTATTTTTTTTGTTCGGACAGAATATTTTCTGATTATATCGCAATTGATGAGATCCTCCAATTTTGAACTTAAGTTTCCGGAAGATTCCATACCTATTTGATTTGTAATATCTTCACGGGTCAGCCCGGTTTTGTTTGTCGCTAATATTCTAATAATTTCAAAATAAATAGTCGGTGAGTTGAAAAGGGTTTCGTAAAGTCGTTTATACTCACGTCTCAGAGTTGAATCTTCAGAAAAGAACAATCTATCAATATTTTGAGCGAAACTTTCGTCTTTTCTCAACATACATAGGTAATAAGGAATTCCTCCTAACGCCATATAAGCATTCAAAATTTGATTTCTATCCCACTGAAATTCATTGCTTTGCAAAAGAAGCTCCGTTTCCTTCAAGGAAAAAGGACGCAGGTGAATCTCGTGTGTGATTCTATTGTGCAGGCCACCTTTATTATTGACAATATTGTTAATCATCCACGAAGTTGCTGAGCCGCAAACGATTAGCGTTAGATTTTCTTGTAAGGAGGCCCAACTATTCCAGAAGTAGCCCAAAGCCCGAACAAATCCCGATCGTTGTGTATCAAAACTTGGAAGCTCATCAATGAAAACAATAAGGGGACTTCCCTCCGTCATACGCGTTTTTAGAAAATTTTTGAGCAAAATAAATGCGCTCATCCAATCTTCCGGTATGGATGGTACGTCGCAGCCAAAATCCTTTAATGCTTCTACAAAAGAGGCCATCTGTTCATCGTATGTTCCTGAAAGAATGCCTGTTACCGCGAATGCGAATTTTTTTCCGTAAAGCTGATTTACAAGAAATGTTTTCCCAATCCGTCTGCGTCCGTATAGTGCAACAAATTCAGCATTTGAAGAGTTTACGTATTCATTTAATAGCCTGATTTCATTTTCTCTACCGACAATTTTTTGCATTTCCAATGTTGTTTTTTTGGATGTGCAAAAGTACTAAAAAAAATGAGTTTTTTCCAAAACCATATAAAAAACATCAATATTGGAAAAAACTCGCGTTAGTTTTTTCCAGAACTGATATAAAAACACCAGTATTGGAAAAAACTCAAGTTGAAAGGCGCTATCTCCTTTTCACCATCACTAATTCCGGATCAACGCCGTCCTGCCCGTACTCGCTGACGATGATGAACTTTTCATCGCAGGCGATGCCGTAACAGCGACCGCCGCCCTTTTCCACCTGCGTGCCCCAATAGCTTTCGTTGTCGTCCAACAGCTTGATTTTGTGACCATTGATATCATACTCAATATTGATAAACGAGCCCTGAAGCACATAGAGATTGTCGATTTTTGGCATATCCGCAATGTTCAAGGCATTAACTTCTTCGATGAAGGTCGCTTTCAACGGGGAGTCGGCGTGCGGCAATTCACTATCCGTCATTTTCCAACGCTTGAGATTCGGATAATACTGACGCAGAAGCTCTTTGTACTCGTCTCGGGTGAGGTTTTGGCCCGCATCCTGGTTGTATTTTTCTACAAATTGCGAGCAGAAATCAATCATCTCTTCCATCGTGAAATTGCCGGTAAAGGCACCATCCTTGAAGCAAAAGATGCAATATTCTTCGTTTTTGCTGCCATCGGCGTTGGTGCCGAGGACATCTTCGGTGAGCGGCATTCCGCAGCTCTGACAAAATTTAGGTTCCATATCTGTAATGGCTGTTTTAGTGGATTTATAAAATATTGAAAGTCAATAAAATATTAACGGCTATGATAACCGTGGTAAGAGTCGAGGAATCCGTATGGAAAGTTGAAACAGCCCCCTGTAGTATAGATAGAAAACGTGTTGAAAATGTCGGTCAATGACATATCGTGTTCGATGAAATAGTTCAGTTGGGTTTGGTTGTCCGTGTTGGCAAACAGTTGCTCTGCGGCGTTCCCGAATCGCAAAGTGGCGTTCGAAGGGCGGAAGCCGCGTGTCCCGTTTTCATCACGGCCTTGCAAAAAATACATCGTTTCTCCGCGGCTGTTGGCACTGCTCAAGTCCCAACGAAGGTGGTCGCGCTCGTAGATGGCGACCTCCGCCACCAACCCTCCGCCATCGGTGACTTTGCGGTTGGCGCGATTGAAACAAACCACCATTTTCAAGGAAGAATATTCGGTGCAGAAGTTGAAGTCGCCGCTTGAGTCCATAAAGCCAGCTAATGGCCCTTGATTTCCATAGCGAGGGCGTATCACATTGTCGATGGCCGTTACTTTTCCTGGGCCGGCGGTTACTGTTCCGGTAGGGATGTTGTCCTTTGTCCAGTTATTGCCACTGCGAAGGTACGCCGTCGCAGTGTAGTCATATTCAGGAATATACTGTCCGTTTTCGTTGAATTTCATCGTCATAGCAAGAACGCCGGTACAGTCATCGTGCAGTCCGAATACATCAATAGCGGCGAGCACCTGAGGCATTCCGGAGGCCGAGCATACCCACACATCTATGCCGTTGCTTTTCAATGCCCGCCACAACTCTTTCATATTTTCCGAAACCTGGATTCCACTGGTCCACGTAAAATCGACGGAGCCGACAAGTGAGGTGATGGAAGTCGGACCTTGCCAAGTGACTTTTGTTGTGGACACTGCGGCATACTTTCGGTGCGAACGTGCTGACAGGTCGTAAACTTGCTGCCACGTCATTCCGGAAAACCAATTCAGTATCCATTGGTAGGAAGCATCAGCGCCCGCGTATTCATCAACCTTATCATACATATTGGCCATCTTGGTTGCAAATTCCAACCACATCGGATCTTCTTGAATCTGAGTCTGTTGTGCTTCACTCAACCCGCCAGCTTGAAACTGTGCGCCACTCGCATAATGTTCCTCCAGGTAGGTATAGGCATTGACCGCATCGCTGACCCAGTCCGAAAGTTCCGCCTCATAACTTTCCACCCCGCTAAGCAAGACCGAGCGCATTTGAGAAGAGGGGATTTCAAAAGCCATCGTTTGCAGTTGATACACCATCAATTGCTCTTCGATATCGAAAATGGAAACCGTGTTGTCAAAGTCAAAAACCACGTAGGCATTATCGCTGTGGGCGTAGGAGTCCATAAAATCATTGATTCCCTTTCGTACATCTTCCGCCCAGTCGGCCCGCTCAACGTAAGATATTTGAGTGGAGTTCTCTTTTTTGCAGGAAGTAAAAAATAGTGTCATCATTGCCAATGCAAAGAATTTAATTTGAGTTTTCATTATTATGATTTTTTTTTGCCGCGCAAAAGTACAATAATTATCCAAGGCAATGGAATCGGGAATAATAATAGAAATTGTGAAATTTGTGTTTTTTTTTATGTTTTGAAAAATACTATTTTTGCAGCCCGAAATTCAAAATTTGTAAAAATGAAAAGATACATCAGTTTTTGTCTGGTCGCTTTTTTGACGGTGACGAGCGTTTTTTCTCAATCGAATGAATATTTAAACGAATGGTTGGACGAAATCAATGCTGACAGTCTTCGTCGGACCGTTGTGGATTTGCAGAATTTTGGAAGCCGTTATGCATTACGGCAGGGAGGAAATCGCCAAGTAGCTGATTATGTGGTGCAAAGATTGGAGAGTTACGGGATTCCGGCGGCCGTAGATTCTTTTTATCGAGAAGGAAGCAATTGGTTGATAGGGGAGTATGCTGCTTGGTTTTATAATGCGAAAGGCGCGTGGAATAGTCCGGAGCCGCTGGACGATTCTTTAGTGATTTTAGGTGCCCATCTGGATGCCATCGCGCTTTCTCCGGAGTACCAACTCTTGGCCCAGGCTCCTGGTGCCGATGACAATGCTTCCGGTATCGCCGTGATGCTTGAAATCGCGAGAATCCTTCATAATCACCAAGTTGCACCGCGCCGGAACATTATTTTTATGGGATATGATGGCGAAGAGTTGGGACTTTTTGGCAGCCGCTACGATGCGAAGGTGCATAGCGATAATCAAAGTCACATTGCCGTTATGCTTAATAATGATATGGTGTCGTACCAACCCGATGGTGATTGGAAACTGACCTTCCACTGGTACGAAAATGCGTTGGATATTTTGGCCAAAGCCGTCGCGTTTTGTGACGAATATACTGATATAGAGCCGTTTATTCCGTCCGAAGCCGATAATGGGAACGCTCAAGCGAGTGACAGTTATGCTTACTCTTTGCTCGATTATAAGTCGGTGTTTGCCATTGAACACACTTTTTCCACTTCGTATCATACGGATCACGATGTCGTGGATTCGAACAACTATCCCTATCTTGCCCACGTAACCCGTTACAATCTGGCGATGCTTTGTGATTTCGCCGGTGTGGTAGAGCCCGTTTCCGTCAAGGACAACTCGTTGGCGCAGGGTGGGCGTCTCTTCCCGAATCCGTTGTCCGACCGCGCCGTTCTTCAGTTTTCTACGGATAATCCTTGCGAAGCTGATTTCGTGATTACGAATATGGCTGGACAGGTGGTTAAGACGTTATCTTTGGGAAATTTGTCCTCCGGTTCGCACCGAATCGACTTGGATTTCAGTGATTTCCCCGCCGGCATCTATCTGTGCCGTTTTCGTTCAGAAAAAAGTACGTGGGTAGTGAAAGCCGTCGTTCGGTAGTTTTCCGAAGGTAGGGGAGACCCTTACAAAAATTTGATTTCTTTCATTCCGCAGCACCAATGATGTCCGTCGTCATCGGAAAGCAGCAGTCGGCCATATTGATCGACCGAGTCGATGCGGGCCATTATTTGATCGCCGCCGATGGCGTAAGGACGCATTTTGCCGCGTCGGTACAGGCAGGATAGGTATTCCTGCGGTAGAGACGTTTCAGGAAACGTCTCTACCGCAATTTTTTCATTTTCCAACCTCCCATAATCCATTCTTAATTGTGTTACCAATCGCCCCGCCAATTCATTGACATCCTGTTTTTTTCCTGTTTCTAAATAAATGGACGTTGGGTTCGGAAGCGTGTCCGGAAATGTTTCTTGGTTGATATTCAGCCCGATACCGGCAATGGTGTGTGACAGTGTATCACCGGAAACCGTGTGCTCAATCAGGATGCCGGCAATCTTTTTCCCGTGGACGTAGATGTCATTGGGCCATTTGATTTCCACTTCCGGCAGGTATTCTAAAAGAAATTTTCTTACGGTAAGTGAAAAGTATTGATTAAAAAGGAATTGACGGGAGGCCGCCACCTTCGGACGGAAGTAGATGGAGGCAAGCAGGTTTTGGCCGGCGTCGCTGAACCAATGGTTGTTGCCCTGGCCGCGTCCGCCGGTTTGGTAACTGGCGCAGAGCGTGTAAAATTCGGGGAGGACTCCGCCTTGACTTCGGGCGTTCGCGATGTGTTCGGCAAGGTCGCGGTTGGTGGAGCCCGTTTCGGGTATGTGCTTGATTACTTGTACCAACATCGGCGGTTATACTTTGCGTAACTCAAAGTTTTTACCGAGATAGACGGTCTTGACGTAGTCGTCGGCAGCGAGTTCTTCGGCGGTTCCGGTACGAAGCACCGTCCCTTCGTGAAGGATGTAAGCGCGGTCGGTGATGGCCAAGGTTTCGTGGACGTTGTGGTCGGTGATGAGAATGCCGATGCCACGCTGTTTCAGCTTGGCGACGATGCCTTGGATGTCTTCAACGGCAATCGGGTCGACACCGGCAAAGGGTTCGTCCAAAAGAATGAACTTGGGGTCGGAAGCTAAGCAACGGGCGATTTCAGTACGCCGCCGTTCCCCGCCCGACAGGTTTTTCCCTTTGTTCTTACGGACTTTGTGAAGATTGAACTCGCTAATCAGCTCCTCCAACTTTTCCTTCCGTTGGGCGCGATTGCGGCCGCTGAATTCCAAGATGGCCATAATATTGTCTTCTACGGAAAGGTCACGGAAGACGGACGCCTCTTGCGGCAAGTACGAAATACCCATCTGCGCCCGCTTGTACATCGGGGCTTCGGTGATGTTCTCGTCATCCAAAAAAATAGAACCGGAAAGAGGCCGAATGAGCCCGACAATCATATAGAAGGAGGTGGTTTTCCCCGCTCCGTTCGGTCCGAGAAGCCCGACAATTTCTCCCTGTCTGACTTCAATCGATGCCTTGTTGACAACAGTTCTCGATTTATATACCTTGACTAATTCGTTTGTCCGAATGATGTGATTTCCCATTTGTTATGCCCTTTCTGACAGTTCTTTTGTCTTCGCTGCTAATGTGTCGGTGACTTTTTGAAGCGGTTCACGGATCATTCCTTGCAAAAAGAAAGGAACGTCCGCATCAATAGTGAATGTAACATCCGAAGTATCAGCGCCTTTTGCCATAATATCAATCGTGACGGTGATGCCGATGTTCTTGTCGTTTTTAATGACATAAACCACTTTGTTGAATTCGTTTTTTTCTGCTATTTCCATTCTTGCTTTTGCCATTCCAGCAATGGAAAATTCGCAGTAGTCTTCTTCCGCTTTCCAATCCTGAACTTGCGGTGGAAGGAAAGTGCCGAAGCGACGGCAGTCGGTGGTTATTTCGTAAATTTTGGCGTCGGTCGCCTTGACATCATTTGCGGTACTTGTCGTTTTCATAAATATAAAAGTATGAAGTATGAAGTATGAAGTATGAAGTATGAAGGGGGGAGGTTATTGTTTGGGTTGGCGGACGTAGTGGGGCATTTCAAATGGAATTTCCATAGAGAGTTCGATGTAGCCGCCGAAGTCGCCGTTTTCGTACCACGGCATTTGGTAAATCATCTTCTTAATCCCGTTTTTTTCAATGGTATAGACGTTCACGTTGTGGTTCTCTAACAAGCCGAGGAGTTTGGTGCGAGCCGGTTCGGGATGACAGTCCAAAAGGGAATTGCCGACAAGACTTTTCCCGTCTTTGGTGAAAGTTGAAATGGATTTGTCGTTCATATCCAATATTTTGCCGTCTTTGTCGCAAACGGTCACAGAAATGGGGGCTTCTTTGAAAAAATTCATCTTTTATGTAATTGAAAATTTATAATTCGTTTTTTTCTGGTTCAGAAGGAGCGGGAGGATCCGTCGTCGGAACCTCGGCAGGGGTGGGGTTGAAATATTGTGCAAAGAATTCTTTGATGACGATACGGATGAGCGTGTAGGCAGGGACACCGAACATCATTCCCCACACGCCTCCAACCTTGCCTGCAATGAGGATGACGATGAAGATTTCCAACGGATGGGCGTTGACGCTCTTTCCGTAAATGTTGGGCTGAAGGACGAAATCGTCGATCATCTTAACCGCGATGAAGGAACTGATGACCTTGATGATGATGGTGGTGATGGCTGCGTCGCCCGCAATGAGCGTGGATGATAGACCGATGGCGACGGAAGCCGCACAAGCGATTAGCGGCCCAACGTACGGGATGATGTTCAGAAGCCCGCCAATAACCCCGATGAGCAGTGCGTTGGGAACGCCTAACACAAAGCACAATAGTCCATCCAACACCCCGACGATAATCATTTCCAAGAAAACACCGATAAAGTAACGGCGCAACTGTTTTTTGGTCTCAACGAGAATGTTGTCAAAATTGTCGCGCAGGGAGTAGGGGATGAGTTTCTTGATGGTGGTCCAAAAGATGGAGTTGTCCTTGAGCGCGAAAAATGTCATAAACATTACGGAAAACAGGCAGATGAAGATGGTTCCGACGGTGCTGATGACGTTTCCAAACAAAGTGGAGAAATGCAGCCGCGAAATAAAGTCACCAGTTTTGTCATAAATGATCTGGTTCAAATCAAAATCCTTGGTGATGAGGTGCTTGTGACGAAGCCATTGTTCCGCATCAGTGCATAAAGTGCTGAAATTGTTTATGATGAGTTCCAAATCAATGCTTTGTATCTGATGAACTTCGTATGAAATAAGCGGCATAAGGAGCGAGAAGGCGGAACTGAAAACGGCAAAGATGACGACTAATGTGATACCCGCCGCCACGGAGTCGTTGATTTGGAATTTTCCGATTTTGACTTTTCTTAATAAACGGACTAACGGACTTCCGATGATGGCAAGAAAAAGGGAGAGGAAAATATAGACGATAATGTCTGTAAACCACCAGATGACAGTACAGAACGCGGCTAAAACGCCGATGACAAGAATGATTCTTTTAATGTTGTTATTGTTCATTTACAGTTTCCTTTTTTTTCTTTTTCTCTTTTTTGACTCGTTTGAAAGAATCAGCCAAATCCTGACGGTTGTTGAAATCCTGCTTGTAGATGACGGCCACGCCCTGCGCATACTGGTTGGTGTGTGAGGAACTGCGAAGCTCGTCCTGATTGGTGACATTGAAAACCTTAACACGCCACGTCCCTTGTTCGTTCAATTTTTGTTCAATGCTAAAGTCGCCGATGAACTGATTGTTCGAGTTGGAGGTCGTCTGTTTTCCTTCCGCATAACCGAAGTATCCTTCGATAACGGTGCGGTCGTTGAAAAGTGAGGTGCTTGCCGAAACACTGTACTGTGCCGTCTGTCCGGCATTGGCGTTTTGATACTGAAAATCTAAGTCAACGTATTTAAGCTGTTGTGAAATAAAGTTGCTTAAAGAATTGGTTAACACGTTGATACTTGTATTTCCGATTCCGTTTCCTGTAAAGCCCGCATTGCTGTTTGAGAATTTTCCCAACATAACGAGGGAGAAGAATTGTTCGGTACGACTTTGAAGGTTGGTAGTGTCGATGGCGCTGTAGAAAAGCGTTTTCATATCGGAAGTTGCGTTCGGCAAATCGAAGGCAAAGTCGATGGCGGCGGGGTCGTTCAATGTGCCATTGAATTTGAGATAGGTTTTGACGATGGTTCGTCTGGTAGAGACGTTTTGATACGCGGCCAAGTCCGCAAGAGAGGCTGTCGTCGTGTAACCGGCCTTGACGTTGATGGCGATGTCGTTCAACGAACCCGGGAAAGTGACCACGCCTCCATCAATCAGCTCGAACTTCTTGGTGATGATGTCTGCAAAGGTCATCATAAAGGAACCGGAACGCAACTTTACGTCACCTAACAGATTGATGTCGGACTTGGTATTATAGGTGAAATGAATTTTCCCTTCACCGGATGTTTTCACGGCGCCACCGAAAGCGGACAGGTCGAGGTCAAGGAGAATGTCGGCGGCGGGCGTCACGTCCAAGACGAAATTGAAGTCCATCTCCATCCCAGAAGAAGAGGCCGTCTGTTTGTTAGCCGTTTCGTCAATCTGTTCGCCATCTTCTGAAATGGAAGGTCTCTCCTTGAACGTGATGATGTCTGAATCGGAGGCCTTGTCGGCAAAACTGATAGGAAGGCCAAACTTGGTTCCCTTTTCGGTACGTAAGTTGTTGCCCGCTAAATAAAGTTTCTCTGTGTTTCCATAAATGGCAACGTCTCCGGAAACGAATGCGTCCCCATAAAACGGATTATCAGTCGTTTGTTTGGTATTGAGAATCAACAGACGTGAGGTCTTGATGGCTAAGTTGAGATCAAAGTCGTTGAATTTTTTATGATGAACGTAACCTTGTAGTGTTCCGGTATTTCCAAACTTGTCTTGAAGTAATACTTGATTAAATTCAAAGCCATCTTTGGTGAAATCGATGGTTTGGTTTTTCAACGTGTAAACGGTGTTGAGTGCCTTGATTCCGAGTTGCGCCTCTTTGACGAGTGCCTTCCCTTCAAAATAGATGGAGTCGGGGTTGAGTACGAAATCAATCTTGCCGGAGGCATCGCCTTTCAATATGTGACTGAATGAGGAAAGGAAGGGAGCAATGATACCCAATTTGAGGGTGTCCATATTGGCCGTTGCGTGAAGTTCTTTCTTTTCTATGTTAAAGTTTCCGTTTAAGTGGATGTTTATATCTTTCTGATTTTTAAATTCATTGTATCCATAGTTGTTGATGTTGGCATCTTTTGGGAAAGCTGCTGTTGGAATAATACCGCCTTCAAACAAAACGTTTTCTCCAGTGGGAGCCGCCGCTGCCGCATACAGTGTTCCGAATTCCTCATCGTTGAATTTGAATCCGTTGACCATTGTGCCACCGAATAGTACCCGTTTCTCACGAATCGTGTGCATTTGTACGTTGGCGGAAAGATTCCCCGCCATAGCCATTTTCGATGATTTCAATATCTGATTGACGATTTCCAAATCCAGATTTTCAACCATTGCTACCAAACTGTCGTCCCCTTCCTGAATGCGTCCATTCAAATGAATCTTGTGACCCAAACCACCAAATTCCAAATTGTCAAATGCGATACGATTCCCTTCGATTTCGATAAGGTGGTCGCTGTTGAAATGGTACAAATTATCCTTGACGTAGATGTTAGACTCCGTACTTCTGATGGAAATGTGTTTACTTGATGGAAAATGAATCTCTGCCGTAATGTCTGATGGCTGCGAGGAAAGGTTTTCTATATCGTGCCATTGTAGTTGAAGTTCTAATTCATTATTTCCAACTAACGAATTGATATTTACTCCGTTAATAATAAAAGTTCCATTCTCTCCGATAACCGTTTTCGCCACCGAACCTTCCAATTTAATAATGCCAGAATCTTGCTGGATACCTTTGATTTCGACGTTGTTAACTTCTAACGTATTCTTCAGTGTGAACTGCGGAACAGAGAAAGAAATATGGTCGTTTTCGTGTTCGGAAGTGGTTGCTACTCTTACTGTCGAACCATTGGAAACTTTGATGTTAGGAAGGAACATTTGCAGTATCGGTTCCACATTATTTGTACTGACGTCAATGTCCATAAATTGCGTCTCATCGTCCTTTTTCTCGTGGATTTCTTCACGTTTGGGAAGAAGATTCCCGCAGTAGTTGTAGGCGATGTCTGTGAGTGCCTTCGGAATGTCCAAAATGTCGTAATTCGTGGCAATTCCTGCATTGACAAGGTCGGAAGTGAAACGATAGATTTGCGATTCCCCATTGTTGAGAACCACCAAACGAATGCGTTCCATATCCAACAGTTTGCTATCTTGTTGATAACTCAAACCATCTATGAAGATGTTGCCGGAGAGTTGTCGGAATCCTTTTCCATACAAATCCCAATAAATGGAATCAACGTGGAATTCCACTTCCGGATGCTGTTGTACGTAATAGACGAATTTGTCGATGCCCGCGGCACGAACACTATCCATAGGAGGCAGTGAGGCGAAAATTGCCGAAGGAGAAATTTTATCAATAGATGCTGATAACAAGTAACTTGGCATAGCTTTCTTAAAGTTTACCTTCGTCTCCGCTTGCATCTTGAAATTGGGGTCGGTGCTCCTTAAACGGGCGCTGAAATTCTGTCCGTACATATCACCTTGAAGGTGAATGCCGCGAAGAGGGTATCTTTTGAAATCAATCTGCTTGATGTCGGCTTTCATACTGAGGTCAAGCGATTTTGCAAAATTCTTCATATTGACGGAGCCGTCGGCTTCGGCTTGCAAGATGACTCTCCCCAATAAATCTTGTTTCTTTAAAAGCTTTCCGAGGTTGATTCCCGTTGTGGAGACGTCTGCCATATAATTGATGGTTCCATCATCTCTTCTCTTTTCAGTAACTAACTCTGCAACTAAGTTTTCAGACCCGCTGTTAAGGGCGATACGGGCGTCAAAACCGTCTGAAACAAAACCGTTGAAGTCAATATCCACAGACGCTAACGCCATTGTTTTCAGCATATCGGGCACGGGAATCGGATTGCCCTTAGGAAGTTTGAAAGCAGAAAGTTCATTGACATCAATCTGGTTGTTGGGAAGATGGGCGTGAATTTCGGAATGGAAGAAATCGGTGATGTTGATCAGTTCCACATCTCCGGCTAAGTGCGTGTTTTCTTTGAAATTCGCCTGTAAATCGGAAACTTTCAAATGGTTGACCGGACCGTTGACCTGACAGCTGAAGACGAGCGTATCGTTCATTCCCCGTGTTGCCGAAGCAAAACACGCTAATGTCCCCATATCAAACGTGGAAGTGCGGACGTCGGCAACAATGTTGATGCTGTCCAAAAATTCCCCGTAATCTTGCCAAGTGTCGTACTGGAAGGCAAGGTCCAAAAACAAGTGAGAGGACGGGGTGACAAGCACCGCGTCTTTCAAATCCATTCCTCCAGGGCCGATTTTGAAATCTCCGGATAAATTAACTAATTGAAATCCAGTGTATTGATTGTATGAAAGATGGTCGAAATGTGCGGAAATGTCACTTCCGTTTAACAGAAAGTTTTTCAGATGCCAATCAATGTCCGTGAATTCAAAGTAAGCGTAGTCAATATCGGTGGTGCCGTCGTTGCGCCGCTTGTTGTCATCCTGAAGAAGAAAGTAGGTATTGGTTAAGTCTATCGACCTGAATTTCAGTGTGAAAGGTTTCTTTTCTTTTTCCTTGTTGGAAAGTTTTTTGGCCCAGATGGAGATGTTGATGTCTTTTTCTCCCAAGTACTTATGGAGGACGACCCGAGCCTGGTCTCCTTGTGTTTCACCGAGCGAAACGCACATCGGCGACAGGTTGAGTCCGATAAGGCGCGAACGCAGTTTGGCTGCCGCAATCATCGGTTCGTCGTGATGGTCGTAGATGGTGAACCCTTCGGCCGTGAGCTTCAAAGTGGGCGACAGGTATATTTTGTCAACGCTGATGCGGCTTTGCAACTTTTCAGAAATGACTTCGGTGACTTTATCGACAACCATTTGCTGTATGGGCGGCACGAAGATAAGTCCGACGACCAGCAGGTCGAGGGCAAGAAAGGCACCTATGACGATGAGGGCGATTCGTAATATTTTTTTCGTAACTTTGCGGCCCAAAATTCTTCGATTATGTCAGTATATATTCTTGGTGTAGAGTCCTCTTGTGATGATACTTCCGCATCGGTCATCGAAGACACGACCATCCTCTCCAACGTCATTGCCTCTCAGAAGATTCACGCTGAATACGGAGGCGTCGTTCCCGAGTTAGCGTCACGTGCCCATCAGCAAAATATCATCCCAGTTATTGACACTGCACTAAAGCGTGCAAAAATACATAAAAATCAGTTATCTGCAATCGCTTACACGAATGGTCCCGGTTTGTTGGGCTCTTTGCTCGTAGGAAGTTCATTTGCAAAGGCGATGGCCTTCAGTTTGAACCTTCCCCTCATTGAAGTCGACCATCTTCAAGCACACGTTTTGGCCAATTTTTTGCAGAAAATGGATGAAAAAAAGGAAATTCCGAGTTTCCCGTTCCTCTGTCTCACCGTCTCCGGAGGCCATACTTTGCTGCTGAAAGTGAACGATTATTTCGATATGGAAATCTTGGGACGC
The DNA here is from genome assembly GCA_002314795.1 of Bacteroidales bacterium UBA1756. Taxonomy (GTDB): domain Bacteria; phylum Bacteroidota; class Bacteroidia; order Bacteroidales; family WCHB1-69; genus UBA1756. Next base: position 27,536 of record DCHI01000083.1, read on the forward strand.
ACCATCGACGACGCGGCCGGAGAGGCATTCGATAAAACGGCAAAGATTTTGGGACTCCCGTACCCGGGCGGACCTGTCATTGACAAATTGGCGAAGGAAGGTGCCCCTAAACGTTTCGCTTTTTCCATCGCTCATATTCCCGGACTCGATTACAGTTTCAGCGGATTGAAAACCTCTTTCCTGTACTTTGTCCGTGACCAACTGAAATTGAATGAGAATTTTATCGAAGAAAATAAAGCTGATTTAGCGGCCTCTATGCAATACGCCATCATTAAGTCATTAACCAACAAGGCGGAAAAGGCCCTTCGTCAAACCGATTGCAAAGACCTTGTCATCGCGGGCGGCGTCTCTGCCAATAGCGGCCTTCGGAGTGCTATGCAACAGTTGGCCGACAAATATCACCGGAAATTGTTCGTCCCTACCATCGACCTGACAACCGACAATGCTGCTATGATTGCCGTTTGCGGTTATTTTAAGTACCAGCAGGGCGAATTTTCCACCATTCATTCCGCACCCTATTCCGCCGCACGCAACTAATCCGTCAACGTTATGGCTACTTTTAAAGATATTATGAAACATTTGCAGAAACGGGAATTTGACCCCGTTTATCTGCTTTACGGTGAAGAACCCCTCTACATTGATAAAATCGCCGATTTTTTAGAGGAAAACGTTATGGAGCCGGTTGACCGTGATTTCAATCAGGTGATGTACTATGCCAAAGATACGCAGATTGCCGACGTGATTGGTAGCGCCCGTGAGTATCCTTTCGGCGTGGAATACCGCGTTGTGCTTGTCAAAGAGGCCCAAGACTGGACTTCTTTGAAAGACTTGCTCCCGTATTTGGAAAACCCGACACAAAGCACCATCCTCGTTCTTTGTTGCAAATATACCAAAGAACCTAAAGGCGTGGATTTGAAGAAATTAGACCGTGTCGTCTCTTTCAAGTCTGACAAAGTTGCCGATTATAAGCTCTCGGAATGGGTGACTAACTGTGCCACAGAACACGGCTTCACCATTGATGTTCGTGGCGCCACTCTGATTGCTGAACATATTGGAAATGACCTCTCCCGTATTGACAACGAGTTTCTTAAAATGAAACTGCTGCTTGCGCCCGGTAGCGCCATCACTCCGGAAATTATTGAAAAATACATCGGTATCAGTAAGCAGTACAATACGTTTGAACTCCGTGACGCACTCATCAATCGTGACGAAGCCAAGGCGTACAAAATCATCACGGCTTTTAGCCAAAACCTGAAAGGAAACCCGATGACTCCCGTCATTGCCAACCTGTTTTATTACTACAATAGTCTGCTCCTTTTTTTGATGTCTCCGGATAAATCGTTTGAAACACAAAAGGAAATTTTCGGCTACAACAAATCCGAAAAACAGTTGGCCCGTGAAGCAGGCATCGCTAACCGTTTCAGTACCACATCGTTAATTAAAATCATCTCCACGTTGCGTGAGTTCGACGCCCGCTCAAAGGGAATCGACAACGTGACTTCTATGGAAGATTTGTATAAAGAATTGGTATATAAGATTTTACACTAAATCTTGTATCGGTTTTCTCCTCCCAATTGGTATAATTGCATAAGAGGCGCCAAACTTTGCGCCTCTACATTGTGTTACGTACATTCTCCGTACATAAAAGGCGCAAAACTTTGCGCCTCTCCTGTTTTCCGCACATTTTTTGTGTGTAAATTGTAATTATTTCAATATCAATATTATACGTTAATTTTTCGCTTATTTTTGGGTGTCCC
>DCHI01000049.1 GCA_002314795.1 Bacteroidales bacterium UBA1756
TTTCAACGGCATTTCAAAAGGCGGCTGAATATGTGCACAAAAAGAAGGGATACAAGCCGGAGATGCTGGCGAAGGGTCCCGTTGCCGACCTTGTGAAAGCCACCAACGACGTACTTTCAGAACCGCTGCACAAGTTGGGCGTTTCGCAGGAGGTGCCGCCGGAACTCACCGCCGCACTCGAGCAGAACAGCTTCTACTTCTCCGGTTTCAAGACGCACCACGAAATGACGGAGGCATCGCAGCTGATGAAGGGCGCGGACGGCACTTTCAAACCGTTCGAGCAGTTCCAGCGCGATGTGCAGCGCATTGACAACACCTACAACCGCAGCTATTTGCAGGCGGAGTACAACTTTGCCGTGCAGAGCACGCAGATGGCGGTGAAATGGAAGGAGTGGGAAAAGGACGGTGACGACTACGACCTGCAGTACCGCACAGCCGGCGACGACCGCGTGCGCGAGGAGCACGCCATCCTGGACGGCACCACGCTGCCGCCATCCGACCCGTTCTGGAACAACTACCTGCCGCCGTTGGGATGGAACTGCCGCTGCACCACCGTGCAGGTGCGCAAAGACAAATACCCGCGCAGCGACTCCGCCGAAGCCATTGCCAAGGGCCAAAGCTGCACCGCCAAACCCAAGCAGCAGATTTTCCGCTTCAACCCTGGCAAACAGGAGAAGATATTCCCGCCGAAGCATCCGTACTTTCCGAAAGGATGCGGGAGATGCGAGTATAAACTGAGCTACGATGCCAGCAACCAAAATTGTCAAGCGTGTAGAACGTTACTGCGAAATATGGAGAATGAAATCAAGCGCAGGGAAGAAAACCGTAAGGAATACGAGCGACTGAAGAAAGATCCGCAATACAAGGATGTTAAATATGATGAAAAAAGTGGCGGGGTTAAAGGAACTCACAAAGACCACGCTGTACATTCCGCAGAAAAAGAAAAAACATTTTTTCAAGAAAAGCTCACCAGTACACAATTAGAGGAAAAATGTCAGGATATTTTATATCGTTTAGGGAATAGTGCAATTTTATGCGAAAAAGGAATCCAACGGACACCAGATAAAGCGGATCCAGCTTTGGATTTATTATACAATTGGAAAAAAATGGATATCGCCTCGTTAACAAGTAACGATACCAATATTAGAAATGTGCTCAATAATAAAAATGGGCAAATCAAAAGGTACAATAATCTTGATTATGTTCAAGAACCAGCCGATTCCGTTTGCTTGTATTTCCATGATTCTTCAATGTTTTCAAAAGAAAAAATTATTAATGCCGTTGAAGAATACAAGAACTTTTCTTTCATTGACAAAAAAACCAGAGAAAGAAAATTTCCTTCCAAACGTATTAAAAAAATATACTGCGTAATAAATAAAAATGAAGGTTTGTTGGAAGAGTTCGATGTAGAATAAAAAAGTCCGCCAAAGCGGACCCGATCAAATATTGCTAGAGCCGAAGCCTTAGCCTAACATTAATCGCTGCAAAAATACACTTTTTTTCTAACATACAACACATTCAGCAAATAATTATGGAAAAAGAAAAAATCACAATTATAATCACCTATGGTGATGCGAATAAATTCGGTTCTGCCAAGCGAAAAATAGACGTATATGGTGTTGGATACAACGAGAATGAGGAACTTCTATTCTCCGAAACGGAAAGCACGACACGCTCGTTTGGCAACACGAAGAGCGGTGTGGCAGGTGCCGTAAACCTTTTATATGGTTTGCTTTTTGATCAGAGCAATACGCCTTATTATATCAATGACGAATACAAAATCTTAAACGAGATGGCCGACAAGCTTAAGTGCCGAACTTCCTATAACGGAGAGAAATGCGGATGCGTTGGCAAGCGTTTCAACCTTCTGCGGAAACTCCGTCTTAAGATGCTTCAACTCAAGGTCAAGCTTCTCAATGTTATTAAGTAACTCGTCTAAATGCGTTTTAGGTTAAACAATCCGCAAAATTACAACAACTTTCAATTTTCAAAAGTATGGAAAAAATCTTCATAGGAAAGCCGATAGTAACATATATAAGCCTAAAGAGAGTAAAGCCAACACGAAGCAGATGTATCCGGAAACTTCGAGCCATACGAAGAACTTTGCTGGTCGAACCCTTGTATCTTTTGGAAGACGAAACTCCTGAAATGCTTTTCTGGTCTCTTCTGCGTGAAGGCGCCTTCCCCTGCGAAGATGATGTATTTGACCATATAAACAAACTTATAGGCACAGGATACCAAGTGCAAGTGCTGCCCCTCCAACGGTGTAAGGAATCCGAGTTTGGATTCGCATACTGCTGGGAGAACCGAGCGAAGCAAGAATGCCGAATAGAACTGAAGCTGTCGATACAAGAAAGCGAAGCCACGCTGCTTGTTTTCTCGCCAAGTCGTTTGCCAATTCCCCATCTCTGATGTATTCTTTCATAACCATCTCCTCTCTTTTAGAACTCATAGCTTCGTCCATTGACCGTTCCATACGATTGAGTAACTCGTCATAATCATTCATATCTTCCATAACAAAATCATTTTTAGGTTAAACAATCCACAAAATTACAACAACTTTCAATTTTCAATTCTCAACTTTCAATTATCCATTATGCTCAACAAGATCCTCCGAGACATCCGCGTCGAGCTGC
>DCHI01000070.1 GCA_002314795.1 Bacteroidales bacterium UBA1756
AATTATGTACTTTTGCGCGCCTGTTTAAGGAGAAGGAATTGAGTACTGATTTGCAGCGTTGGTTGTTTATTATCAACAATATGGGCAGTGAAGCATTACAAGACTGTCCGTTTGAAGACCCTCTCTTCCATAATTTTTTTGAGCAGGGCCAAATCGAAAAACTGACACCAATGGAAAAAGAAGTTTACGAAAAAAGCATTTACGAATACCAGGATGTACAGGATACCATTGAATATGAGCGTGAATCTGCCCGTACTGAAGCGAAACTCGCTATGGCAAAATCTATGCTGAAAAAAGGCATTGATTTGGCTACAATTATCTCTATAACAGAATTGTCTGCCGAGGAAATTTGTGCGTAACAATGTTGGTTTCCTGTTAGGTCCCCTGCCGGTTCCGTAAACCATTAGTCCTCTTAACACCCTTTTTCTTCGTCAACTACTGCGTTGCCCGCTTGATAAGGTGTGATGTTCCCTTCTAAAACTTTGGGAAGAAGTTCTTCGATTTTTTTAGCTACATCCGGATTGTTGAAGAAGTTATTCTTGATGGTGAAATCAATCCAATCGTAGAAAATCTTGACATTTTGTTCGTTACGATTTTTTTCAAAGAAACCGTTGGAGCGGGTGTGCTGCTCGAAGTCGGTAATCATTTCCCACACTTTGTCGATGGAGGTGTGTTCGATGGCTGAGCAGGTAGCTACGGGCACGCTCCAACCGTTCTCGTTTTTGGGAAAGAGGTGCAACGCTGACTGGTAGCGGGTTTTCGCCAACTCCGCAGGATGTACGTTGTCCCCATCTGCCTTGTTGATGACCAGACCATCCGCCATTTCCATAATGCCCCGCTTGATTCCTTGCAGTTCGTCACCGGCGCCAGCTAACATTAGCAACAGGAAGAAATCCACCATTGACTTGACGACTGTTTCGGACTGTCCGACTCCAACTGTTTCAATGATGATGACATCGAAACCGGCGGCCTCGCATAAGATGGCTGTTTCGCGGGTTTTGCGTGCCACGCCGCCCAAGGTTAGCCCGGAAGGGGAGGGGCGGATGAACGCGTTCGGGTCGGTGGAAAGTTGTTCCATACGCGTCTTGTCCCCAAGAATGCTTCCTTTGGAGCGCTCGCTGCTGGGGTCAATGGCTAATACGGCCAACTTTTTTCCGACGGAGGTGATGTGCGAGCCAAACGCTTCGATGAAGGTGCTTTTGCCTACTCCAGGAACGCCGGTAATGCCGATCCGAAGCGATTTCCCCGAGTGGGGCAGACAACGCTCAATTACGTCCTGAGCCATCTTTTGGTGCTCTGGATTCAAACTTTCCGTTAACGTAATGGCACGACTCAGAATGACGCGGTCGCCACGTAATATACCGTCAACATATTCATCTACAGAAAGTTCACGTCTTTTTCTTTTTTGCAGATAGGGATTGACTTGCGCAGGTTGTTCGATTCCTTCGCGTTCGTGTAGGGCTGTGTCAAAATCGTTTTCTACCATTCGACATTGCAGTTTACGGATGATGCTTTCACGGTTCCGCTTTCTACTTCAACTTCAGTAGAATTTTCCATAGCTTTACATTGCGAAGCATTCACCTGCGTTCCGTCCCAGCTTTCTTGACCTACATACTTGTTGTTTTCGTCGTAATAGCGGCAAACGCAATCGCTTTGTTCGCAAGCATTAAACACGATTATTGCACCGATAAAGAAAAGGATTCTTTTTACTGATTTCATTTTCTATGTGATTATTTTCTTAAAATAGTTTTTTCGTCAATGTATTTTTGCAATTCTTCTTTGTAAGAAGCACTTACGGGCAAAACAATGCCATCCTTTGTCTCTACTTCGTTGCGACGGAACGTAGTGATTTCTTCTAATGCGACGATGTGGGAACGATGGATTCTCATAAAATGCTCTTGCGGCAGCGTGTCCATCATCAACTTGATGCTCATAAAAGTCATTATGCTTTTCCCACCCTTCAGATGGATGCGGATGTATTCGCTCATTGCTTCGACATAAACGATTTCTTTTACAATGATTTTGACGCTTTTGTTGTCCGCACGAACGAAAAAGTATTCATCGGTAGGATGACTCTCGTTTTTATCTTCCGAAAGTAGCTTCCATTCGTGATATTGTTTCACCTTCATCGCTGCCTTGAGAAAATCTTGGTAGCCGTATGGTTTCAGAAGATAGTCGATGGCATCGATACGGAAACTTTCAATGGCATATTCTTCGTATGCGGTTGAAAAAACGACCAGTGGGGGATTCACTAACTCTTTCACGAATTGTAAGCCGCTGCAGTCGGGCATATTGATGTCGGTGAAAATCACGTCCACGGAATGGTCGTTCAAGAAAGTCCGTGCTTCGGACGCGCTGTGGCAGGAGGCGGACAATTCTAAAAAAGGTGTTTTTCGGATATAGTTTTCCAATTGTTTTAAGGCGAGCGGTTCGTCGTCGATAGCGAGGCAAGTAATCATAAAATAGGTATGGTTAGTTCAACATTGTATTCATTATCAGTCTCTTGTATTTTGTATGTATACTGTTTCGGGTAGATGAGATCAAGCCGTTTTTGCAGACTTTCAATGCCAAAGCCAAAAGATTCTTGGATGTCAGCACCATTGGTGATTTTGCTATTGGAAACGAGACACGAGATTGAGTCGGGAGAAAATACCAGTTCGAAACGTAAAAAGGCATTGGAATCGTATGTGATTCCGTGTTTGAATGCGTTTTCTGCCAGATTGATGAAAAGTGCGGGAGGAATCTGAACGTTGGGGATTTCGTCTGGAACAATGAAGTCAATAGGAACAGTGTCGATGTAACGTTTCTTCATCATTTCAAAATAGATGGAGAGAAACTGAATCTCTTTTTTCAATTCCACTTTTTCTAAATTGCTCTCGTAGAGCATATAACGCATCATTTGTGACAGCAGACGGACACTTTTCTGTGCCTCCTCCGTATCCAGTTCAATGAGGGCGTGAATGTTGTTCAGCGTGTTCATCAGAAAGTGCGGATTGAGCTGATACTTAAGTAGTTTCAACTCGGCTTCCGCCTTGAGTTTTTCTGCTTCCTGCCGTTCGTTTTCCGTCTCCATCATTAGGAACATAAAATGGATGGCGGTGACGGCTGCAAATACCGTGAGATTGGAAAGCAGGAAGAAAAGGATTTCCAATAGATATTGCGTATCGTCTTGTGAACTTTTTCGTTCCTCGCGCTGCTCGGCGTGAAATACTTTGCAGGAATCAATGAGTGATGATGCGTTCAAGTGGTCAACATCCACCCATTGATGAATCTTCTCGCTTGATTCACCGGTGAGAATAATCTGGTTCTGTTTGAACTGTTCGTAACTTTTTTCCGCTTCTGTAGAAGGAAGCGATTTGTAGAAAAAGAGCGCCCAAACCACTGCCAATATGACGCTTCCAACGATACACTGCGTTACGTACTGACTGACGCGGCGATTTTTCCGATACATTCGGAAAAAGGTGACGAAAAGTCCGTATGCAACATAGAAAGGAATGTAATACAGTAAGTTAAGCCAGTCTAAATAGTATTCTTGCGTGGTATATTCCCGCTCAATAACAGCTAAAATCGAAATAATAAGAATAACGGCGATGTCAATCAGATATGCTGTGCGTGTTGGCCGTATTTTTGATTTGTAGATCATCAATGTTTAAAATTATAAAGAATCCCGATATAATATACGTTGCTCGGGTTCTTAACTTGGATTTCGTTGTCCGAACGGAAAAACACGCCGATTGTACTGCCTTTTGTTAACCGATAATCAAGACCGACGATGGTCCGAAAGTTATCAACGATGTGATTCTGTTTTTCGTATAAGCGAAGAAAAAATTCGGTGGAAGCATACAGTTTGGCTGGCTTGCTGAAAAACTCGTATTCCAATTGCAGCCGGTTCCGCAAGTAAGTCTTCGGATTGAACTTGTGGTCGTTGAACCTTTCCTCGTAAAAGGTACTTTGCACGCGGACCCGATAGCTGATTTTGAATTGATGTATGCTTTCTGCGTACGTGAACATCGCATTGATTCGTCCCCGGTTTTCGAAGTACGCGTCGCAGTCCGAGAGCATATAGTTTCCACTGATTCCTATCTTGAATCTTTTTTTGAAGAATGAATAATTGAAAGAAGCGCCCAATTTCAGACGGTCAAAATTGGTGAAATTGTTGTTGAAACGCCTTTCGCCTTCCAAGCCGAAATTCAGTCCTTTGACAATCTTTTTCTCATATCCGAGCTTGATGAGGCCACCCGCTTCGTGCGTCTGCCCTTGCAGTGCAAACGGAAGAAGGCATCCGGCGAGCAATAGTAGTATTAGTCGTGATTTCAAAGTATTGCGTTTTAGGAAAGATTATTTCGTAAAATCTTTCAACTTAACCATCATCCCGATGGTGTTCGGTTCGTTGTTGATGGGGTCGTACTGGATTTTGATGTAGGCGACATCGCGTAAAAAGTCAATGTGTCCAACTTCCATTGACCTGATTGTCAACCCAGTGCGTTCCTCCAAGTCTTTCTTGAGTTCCTCTTCGCGTCCGTGCTTGATCAGTTCGATTTTGTCGTACAAGATAATTTTTGTGTGTTTGCTGTGTATTGAAAGAAGACAGTCGAAAATTCCGACGACAAGTATGAATAAGCCATTGGTTATGAGTAGATTGACAATCCCCTGTGACATTGCTAACCCGTTGATGACGGCCACGCCAATGGTTACGAACAAGTACGTCATTTCGCGAATGGGAACCATTTCCGTGCGGTAACGAATCATTCCGAAAATGGCAAACAAACCGAGAGCAAATCCCATTCCCAAATTGACGTTATTCAGCAGAAACATCAATAGGAAAACCGTGACACTGAACAACATATAGGTGTAATAGTACTCTTTTCTTTTTGCTTTTCTATAATAAAAGAAGTGAACGATTATCCAGCACACTAACAGGTTGAGGAAAAATAAAGCGGCCAATGTGATTAAACTCTCTTTTTGGAAAATCGGCATTCCTAAAATATCATTGGGGGATGCGATAGGTTGCAGTTCCTCGCTGAATTCGCGGGCGATTTCTGGATCAAAGTCGGTTTGTATCATTTTGTTTAAGTTTATAAAGTTTGTAAAGTTCTTAAAGTTTATAAAGTTGTTGGATTTGTTATTTTGTTGATATAACGAAGTTTGCGTTTGAAACGGTTATTTTTTGCCGAGGGATTTGTTAGAATGGTTCCGAGGCAGTACTTGCTGATTCTCTTACGTTTAATTCGAAAGTCTCTGAGTGTTTTTTTGAAAAACGAGGGGACATTTCCGTCTTGTTTGAGCTCGATGATGACGAGTTCTGTGATTTCTGCATCTTTCCCCGTATTATGGTTGAAAAAATGGATGTTCAAGTCAATGGTGAGACGTTCACTTTTCTCCTTGTTTACCAATGTGATTCGTTGGAACGTGTTTTCCACTTGCGGAATCAGCGTGTTGACATCGTATCGTACTTCGTTGGAAACGTAGGTTCGGATTTCATCATTGGTCAGCATTTTCCCAAAATCATTGATAGAAATGGGAATGCGTTTTTTCTGTGTCCTTTTTTTATTGTTTTTGTTCTTGATTTCGCAAAAGGCGATGCCGGTGTCGCAGTAGATTCGGGCTCTCAGTTTCTGACGAGTCAGTTTGCGATCGTGGTGCGCTAAATACATCTGGACGTCTTCCGTATCGTAATAGAGGGTGTGGTAGTTCGCAATGCGTTTCCCAACATTTTCTTGAACAAAATAGTTGTCTTTCAACGATTTCAAGATTTCAGGCAAAACCGAACGCGCTACCATATATTTGGTATCGATGCGGTTCATCAGTTTTACAGTGCTCATCTCCTCCAAGGTGATGGGCTGAAAAACTGCTAAAATATCTGAAATCGGATCCATCATCCTGACCTATTTAGCAAAGATGTATTCAAATTCCTTGGTGGATTCTAACTTTCCTGAAGGCAAGTAGTTATATTGTTTTTTCTTGCTTCCGTCGGCGTAGTATTCAAATTTGCGAATGCGGACGGGTTTGTTCCGGCTGTCATATTCGGTTTCCTTTACGCATTTCCCAGATTCGTTGTATTCGTAAGTCACACGTGATTTCTGTCCGTAGTTGGCATATTCGATTTCTTCCGTCTTATAACCTGATTCGTTGTATTTGGTGATGTGGTCCAAATAGCGGGTTTTCGTTGCTGCATTGGTATTCCACTCTTTAACGGTAAGGTTTTTCTTCTTTTCTCTTTTGGTGTCCGTTGTTTGTGCAAAAGCCATCGAGACCGAGAGTAGGAGAAGGGATGCTATGAGAAAAAGTTTGTATTTCATTGTGCTGTTGGCTTATACGTTGATGGTGACGGTGAACATATCTAAATCATAGATTTTTCCAGCCTCAGAAACGGTTATGGTTTTTGAAACGAGGGAAGGCACTTCGCTGCTGTTTTCGGTGTAAGTGAATACTTCGTATGTTCCTGGCGTGAGTTGCTGGAAATAGTAGTATCCGTCAATGCCGACGCGCACGTCATCAAAGTGGTACGGTTCTCCGACACGGCGGATATAGACGCGGTGTTCGTAGGCCCAGCCGCTGCCACGGTCGTCCCCGTTGTGAATATAGTTCGCCCAGATTTGTCCCCTCACCATTGAAGTGCCGTAGGCCTTTCCTTCGTGTGTGTAGATGGTAGGGGCGGTTATGGTTTCTCCCTTGGTTAACTTCACGGTTTCGGCAACGGCGACTTTCTGTCCCGATGGAAGAATCGAATAGGCGAACAGGGTGTAGCTTCCCGGCTTGAGATATTTGAAGCGGTAACGCCCGTCCGAGCCGGTCTCCATATCATCTCCATAAATGGCATCGTCTCCGTACAGGATAAAGACGTCCGTCTTTGCGGCTACGATGGTGTCGGTGCTTAGATTGTAATTGTCATTGTCGTGCAGGACGGTCATAACTTTTCCTTCGATGACACCGGTTCCGCCTTCGCCTTCGCCTTTGCTGCAAGATGAAAGTACGAGGGAACTAATTATGGTCAGGATAAAGAATAATTTCTTCATATTGAGTTATTTATGGAAATGTTATTGAGCTGTAACGGAGGTGCCGCTTCCAGACGTCGTCGCTGAAGCGCCGATGTATAAACCGTGCCAATGGTCTGTGCCGTTGATGGTAGGATTGCTGTACAGGGTGTAAGTGCCTGATGTCACATTGGGGCTCGTGAAGATGAATCGTGCTGAGGATGAACCGCCACCACCGCCTCCGGGAGGTCTCAGACCACCAGTGGAACTCATAAAACCGCTGCCCGTAACAGACGGAGTATGGGTGTAAATCATAACGGGATTGCCACCGCTGTTTTTGATGCAGTAACTTCCAGCGGTAGTGATGCTCGGAGCCAAATATTTCTGGCCGTTCTGGTATTGGGGACTGTCAAAAATACCCATTCCGCCGCCGCCCATTCCGCCGGAGGAAGCGTAGAAGCCGATGACGGTGGCGCCGTTGATGTAGAAGGAACCGCCGCGGTCAATGTTCGCGTCAATGGCTTCTTCCGTTCCAGCTGCAATGATGACGCCGCCGGTCAAGTTGGTGGCTTGTGCCGTGGACGTACCGTTGTTGTCGATGCCGTCGTTGCCCCGAGCGTATGCCCAAACGTAGCCGCCCGTTACGACAAATCCGGTTGCGGAGTTGATGGCGTCATCGTAGGCGTTGGCTTCGATAAAACCGCCGTTGATAGTGATTTTCGCTTTACTTTCAATGGCTTCGCCCGTCGGGTCGCCTGAGGTTTGGGCGCAGTAGGAGGAGACGTGGCCGCTATTGATGGTGATGTTTCCCAAACACTTGATTCCTTTGGGACTGCAGTAGGTTGTGCTGCTGCTACTTGGTGGCCAGCCGCCGCCGCCACCGCCGCCACCAAGAGGTGCACCGGAAGTCATAATGTCAATGTCAATCAGGTCGTTGTCCGCACCTTGCGCACCAATGACAAGATTGCCTTCCACTTTCATACCGCGTCCGCCGGTACCCGTACTTTGGCAGTCAATAACACCACCCAAAATGGTGGCATTGGCATCCGCTTTGATACAAATGGGACCGTAGCCGTCGGTGGTGCTGCCACTGGTATAGGTCGTTCCACTTCCCGAAGTGGTCAGGTTGAGGTCACCTCCGTTGATGTACAAATTGTTGGAACTGAGGCAGCGGCCGCCGGTATTTGTGTTGGTGCAGTTGACCGTGATGCTTCCGTCATTGATGGTTAATGCACCGTCGGTTTTCATTCCGGAGCAGTAGGAGGGATTCCCGCTCGTCACGACCGTAGCGCCGGACGCGGTGATGTCGATGGTGCCGTCTTCTACCAGCATATCCAAATCGGAACTGATGGCTTTGCTACTGTTTCCAGAGGCCGTGACGGTGGTGTGCGCTCCATAGAAATTGATGCTGTTGTCACTCGCCAATCCCTTACTGTCAACTCCGCTTGCTGTCGCTGTGATGGTCCCGTCGTTCACGTAAATGCTTCCGTCAGCGGACAAACCTTTGCTGTCGGTTCCGCTTGCCGTGACGGTGATGGTTCCACCATTGATTTCAATGTTTCCATTTGTTTTAATGCAGGATGCGCTGTAGGTGTCGCTTTGGTTGCTGGTGTTGGTGTAGGTCCCGCCGTTTCCAGCTACGCTCAACTCGATGTTTCCCCCGTTGATGGTTACGCTTCCGTCGGCATTGATGCCTTTGCCTCCCGCAGCGCCATTACTCATTGTGATGTGCATATCCGTGGTTCCGGTGAGGTCACTGATGACGAGGTTCCCATTGCATTTCAGGCCGGTGCAGTGCGATGGGTCGTTGGCCGTTACCACGGTGGCTCCGGAGCCATTGATGGTGATGTTGCCACCTTGAATTTCCATATTGGTTCCGGACTTGATTCCTTTGGACTGTGCACCCGTAAGTGTCAGGGAAATATCGCCTCCGGTGATATTGACGATGCTGTCGCATTTGATTCCTTTTCCGTCGGCTTCGGCCACGATGATGTCGATGTTACCGCCGGAAATGTTGATGTAACGGCTCCCGGCGTCAATACCGGTTGCAGCATTGGTGATATGGATGTTTCCTCCAAAAATTTCAATGTAGTCGTTGCTGTGAATTCCATCGCTAACAGCACTGTTGACGTTGATGGTGCCACTGAGCAGGCGGATGTAGTCGCTGCTGTACAAGCCGTGTTTGACGGTTCCGGTCAAAGCCAAAGTCCCGTTTGTTCCCGAAATGACCAATTGGCCTTTGCTGTCCATCGCTCCTTTGTCGGTGCTGCTGGTGCCGTCGGAAAGGAAACTGCTGTTTTTCAATGTGATGGAAACGTTTACGTCGTCTAAAACCTTGATGGCGGCACCGCTCGGATTGGTGATGCTGACGCCGTCCATAATGAGGTTGAAACGAAGGTCGCTGTTGATGAGAAGCGAACCGTCCGAAGTCGTACCGGAGAGATAGTAGATGATGTCCTGGTTTCCAGACAAAGCGTTGACGGTGACGTCGGCACCGTTGTTGGTTACGGTGACGCCACGGTTTGCCCACGGATTGATGATGGAAACCGTGTTTTCCGCATACGTAATGTAGATGATGTTACCTGTATCAACGGGTGTATCCTGAGTGGAAAAAATGATGCTGTCGATGGCGGAGACGGGAAATGTGAAATCCGTTTCGCCAATGTTGTTATGCAGAATGGAAATTCCGTTGACGAAACTTACACTGTCCGTATTTTCAATCAGTTGTGTGTGAACGGGAATATTCCCATTGTAAAATATGATTCTTTCTTGAGCAAAAAGGCCGCTTGTCAGAAGAAGGGATGTGATGAGAAATAATAATTTTTTCATAGCGATTATAATTTGCTGAATTTGTACGACAATTCGTTAATCTTAATAATGTAAATACCTTTTGCTAAGAAACTTACATCAATAGCCTCCGAGGTGTTGACTTCCGTCTGACTGAGAAGTTGCCCGTGCAAAGAATAGATTTTTACATTTACGACCTGTTCTTGTTCCGTAGCAAAAAATAATTTGTCACTCGTCGGATTCGGGTAAACCACGATTCCTGTAGTGGCTTCGTAGGTCTCAATGCTCGAACTGACGACATCATCCAATGTCAGTTTGCGGATGATGCTGCGACTGATGGGAGTGACCGTGCCGTTTTGTTGAATTAGTAAATCTCCACCAGAAAATGAAAATTGTGTGACATTTTCAAAATAACTGTCTGACTGACCATTAGAATAGACGACAGTGAGATTGGTGGTGTGGAAAGTTTGCGAAAAAGCGGTGCAAATTCCGAAAACAAGGGTTAGCGCGCACGCGATTTTAATGATAAAATTTTTCATCGATTTATTATTTATTCAAGTTTCGCATGTTGATT
>DCHI01000022.1:0-15502 GCA_002314795.1 Bacteroidales bacterium UBA1756
GAGGGAATTGTTGAAGGTATGGAGAGAGGTGTGGAGAAAGGTATGGAAAAAGGTATGGAAAAAGGACGCGCAGAAGGATTAGAGAGATTGCGCCAAACGGCCAAACGATTTTTGGAAATGGGGATACCTATAGAGGACATTTCCGCCGCCACGGGCCTGCCGTTGGACGAGATTGCCGCGATAAAATAAATCAAAAGTCACGCAAATGCTTCACAGTTTATTGGATTACGAGCCCAAAGTATTGTTAGCCTGGGGCGAAAGTTTGAAAGGCGACCGGAAATTCACTGATTTTCTGATGTTGAACGGATTTCCGGAGTTGGCAGCATTAACCGGTGCCATTCATTCGGACACCGACGCACTCAAATGGCTATTTGACAACGGCTACCCCGAATTTGGTGTTTTAAGCGACGCCATTGACGATGAAGACGAGGCCATTGCGTGGCTTGAAAAATACCATTGCGACTTTTTATCCACCTTTGCGGCCGCGTGCCGTAAAGACGACGCGGCCATCAAATGGTTTGTGGATAACAAGTTGGATATTTTCATCCTCATCATTCGCACGATTCACGACATTCTGCTGTTCCAATCGTGGGATTCATCGGATGTACACCGAAGAAGACGGTCGTAAACATCAACAAACGAGAAAGTTACTTCCCTACTCTATTTCTAAAAAGTTGCTGCAAATCCAACATTTTCTGGTGCAGCAAGTCCGTTTGCTGTTGCACATACTCAGCGGTCATCCCTTGTGTAGGCGGATCCAAACGGAAGGGCTCAGAAATCATAAACCGACAGCGCTTGCCCACGCGGTACGGACCGTCGTTATAAACCAACATTACAGGGACTTGGGCTAAAACGGCCAACATCGTCACGCCGGAGTGAAAAGGAAGTATCTCGTGATTTTTCCCGTGCTTTCCTTCGGGATAAATGGCAAGACTCACTTTTTCCTGCGTCAGCGCCTGCAGCGACGTATGCACCCATTCCGTGGAGATGCTTTGACGGTCAATCGGGATACATTTTGATTTTTTCAGATACCAACCGATAAAACCGCCCTGCTCAAAACGATCTTTTGCTGCCAAGTGGCGCAACGGAAATTTCCGGAAAACATAACTCACAATCGTTCCGTCAATGTGCGATATGTGATTACAAATCAATATAGTAGGAACATCCAACGATATTTTTTTTCGATTCTCGTTTTCGAAAAAAACCTGCGGATGATAGAGTATCCGTGCGGCGGGATAGAATATGACGGAAAGAAAAAACTTTCCGAAATCAAAAGTACTTTTGGACATACTTATTCCGTATAATTTTTAGAAATGTAATCAATCACATCCGACACTTTCTGGAATTTCTGTCCCGTGCTGATTTGGATTTTGAACTTGTTTTCAATAGCCAAAGCCACGAGCATCATCATCAAGGAATCCATACCCAAGTCGGTAAACAAATCTGATTCCGGAGTGATTTTTGCCAAATCGATATTTGGCCGAATTAACGTAATGACTTCTTTTAAATCATTAAAAATAGCTTCTTGACTCATATTATAATTTATTGATTTCTTGATACTTTAAGACTTCCTGTACGTTTAAAATCTTCTTCACGAATGTGCATTTTAGAGACACGATGTGTCGTCGGCAATTTGGCATTCACTTCCTGAAGAACCGTTTCAAAATAGGATTGGATGGCTTGTTTGTCCTTGCCTTCAAAGGCCTGCATTTGGGGAAGAATCTCGATGGCGATGGCATTGTCTTCTTCTTTTACCAAACAATCGCGGACGGCAGGATACTGATAAAAGAACTCTTCAATGGCTTCGGGAGAAACATTTTCACCATTGGACAGAAGGATGATGTTTTTAATACGTCCGGTGATATAAAGGAATCCTTCGTCATCAAACTCAGCCAGGTCACCCGTTTTGAGCCAACCGTCGTCGGTAAGAGTAGCGCGAGTATTTTCCGGATCATTATAGTAACCGAGGAAAACGTTGTCACCTTTCAGCCACAACTCGCCATCCACGATTTTGGCCTCCTGTCCGTAATACAGTTTGCCGACGGAAGTTGGTTTCGTCTTCACGTCCTTGTTTCCGGAAGTGAGGTTAGCGCCTTCGGTCATTCCATAACCGGCTAACAGCTGGATTCCAAGATCATCAAATTCCTTCATCATACGCGGTGGCACATTGGCTGCACCGGAGATAATCATCCGCAAGCGGCCACCGAGGAACGGAGTGC
Source organism: Bacteroidales bacterium UBA1756 (assembly GCA_002314795.1). GTDB lineage: Bacteria > Bacteroidota > Bacteroidia > Bacteroidales > WCHB1-69 > UBA1756. The sequence goes on from DCHI01000022.1 coordinate 2,220, forward strand.
CGTACATTTTCTGCAAGCCGAGCAAAATTTCGCAAAGTCCAGGAACGAGCACCAACACAGTGGGACGAATAGCGGGCAATTTTCCGATGGTGGCTTTGGTATCTTCGCAAGCGAACCATTCGCTTCCGGTATAGAAGACGGAAAGGGTGCTACGAACCAATCCGAAAACGTGGCTCAGCGGGAGCATACAGATGTAGCGGTCGCCGCTCAGGACACTACCCGGGGCAAAGCAGCCGTTGAAAGCGCCACGCATCAAAGCGCGATGCGGAAGGACGGCGCCTTTGGGCGCACCGGTTGTACCGCCGGTGAAGAAGATGGCGGCGGGCTGTTCCTTATCTACCGTAACGGAGGGAGCCACCTCATCCGCCATTTCCGTACTTGCAATGACCTTGCAAGGAGCTCCCTCGCGCATATCGGAAAACTCCGGACGCAGTACTAACAGGGCGGTACCAAAACGCAAACAACATCCGTGGACGGCTTGTGCGGGCAGACTGGAGGGAAGCATTATCGGCACAAAACCTGCGGAAGAGGCAGCCAAAAACATTTCCACCGCATCGATGGAGGTACGTTCCATAATGGCAATACGGTCACCTTGAGCCAACCCCAACGTGTTCAACAGCGCACGACGGCGGCCGATTCTCGTACAAAATTCTTGATACGTGTAGCTCTTTTCCAACGTGGAAACAGCAGGGCGAGAGCTCCATTTTTTCTCAATCCAATTTAAGAATTCGGGAACTGTCGGGATATACGCCAATTGAGCCATTTCCTCTTCGGGAATCATTTCAAAAAAATAATTTTTCATAATAAATCTGTTTTAATTATTTATTTGTCAATATTTTAAAATGAGATAATTTTATTTGATAATCGATACGGGCATCGGTAAGTTGGTCTTGGGCATTGCGATAAAGCGCCTGCGCTTCTAACAAGTCAGCGACAGGAATCAGGCCCGCCTCGTAGTTCACCGTTGCCGTTTCCAAATTCACTTTCGCATCCTGAACGGTCGTTTCCATCAACTTCACTTGCTGGACGGCCTCGGTGACATTATGATACGCCTGTTGAGTCTCCAAAAGCATTTTTTGTGTCAGGTCGGTACGGGTGTTTTCGGCTTTCTGAATAAGAACTTGCTGCTGCTTAATCTTATGGGAATTTTCCCACCAGTTGGTCAGCGGCACCTGCAGCATAACAAAAGCCAGTCCGTTGGCATTGGCTTTGTCAAAAATCAGATTCCCGTAGGAAGCCCCACCGCCCACCATCAGTTGAGGAAGGGTACTACCAACGGTCATTTTCTTTTTCAGTTGTTCCGCTTTCACTTGCAATTCAAGAAGTTGTGTTTCCTTACGTTGCGCCACCGCCGCCACCGTCTCTTGTTCGCTGATGGAAGTTTCGTTCACTTGCGCGGAAACAGTATCGGTTAACCGAATGTCCGGAGAATAGACAATACCCGTCAATTGACAAAGTGCCATCGTTGCAAGTGTTATTCCATTATTGATTTTCAATAAGTTAGATTGCATTTCATTGCTCTTCAACTTAACTTTCAATTGGTCGTTTTGCGTTACTAAACCTGCGGAACGGGCGCCTTGCACGTCACGGGAAAGTGTGTCTAAAAAGAGAATGGTCCGTTGCAAGGTTTTCTTTTTTTCTTGTAAAGAAATGACGAACCAATAACTTTCCTCCACCTGTTGCAGCACCTGTTCTTCGGTCAGGGCGGACTGCAATTCAGCGGCCTGCACGCCCACGGATGCCAACTTGTTGCCGTTCACAATCTGGCCGCCCATAAAGACGGGTTGCACCACGGAAACGCCAGCCGCAAGCCCATTCTGACAGAAGGAAATTGCGTTTGGAAGTCCGTAAGCGGCACCATACTCGAAATAGAGGTTGTGCAATTGCTGACGGACTTCAGCATTTCCGATGTCATCAATTCCATACTTGAAAAGCGGATTCACGGCTTGGTAGCCGCCCGCCATTGCATTGATATTGGGAAAGAATTTCGTCAGTGCCTGACTTTTGACTTCGCGGGCGGCGGTCACGTCCAAAGCGGCATTCTGTACAGCCATATTATAACTGACAGCCAATGACTTACAACTATCCAAAGAGAGGTTTTGTGCAGAAAGAACGGTTGTACTTGCAATCAGCACAGCCGTCAGAACGTGTTTTTTCAAATGTTTCACAAGAGAAAGATTTCCTTTTCTATCATTACTTTCAAAAAGTTGCCAATAGCAAACCGGCAGCAGCGTCACCACGAAGGGGAACGAGAAGAGGGTTCCGAAGCAGATGACGACGCCCATCGGCATCCAAAGCGAGGTGTGTGCGATAATCATCGGGACAACACCCAAAGCGGCGGCCACCGAAGTAAGGAAGATGGGGCGCAAACGCCGTTTCCCCGCTTCGAACGCGGCTTCCTTGGCACTCAAGTGGTTATCGTGCCGCAACGTTTCCGCATACTCAAACATAATAATTCCGTTTCGCACAATGATACCAATCAGACTCACCAAACCCAAAACGGCCGTAATACTGAAGTCAAGGCCGAAAAGAGCCAAGCCGACAGTTGCACCGAAGATACAAATCAAGCTGGCGGAAATGTTCAAAAACACTAATTTAATGTGATGAAAATGATACAAAAGGAAGATGAAAAGCACTAAAACGGCGGCAAGTACAGCCAAAACAATTTCCGGAATAACCGAGTCGTTGGCTTCGGCCAAACCACCGTACTGGACTTTCACGTTGTCGGGAACAAACGAAGCGAAATCTTTCTCCATAAAGGCACGGATTTGCTTGGAAACGCCGGGCTCGCTAATGCCGTATTTCAGGTCGGCGCCCACCGTAACCGTACGAACACTATTGCGTCGATTGATGTTAGCGTCGTGCCATTCAGGCATAACGGTAGCCACTTGTCTGAGCGGCACCCACGTTCCAGGAATGGAAGTAGGAATCATCAAATCTTCCAAATCCTGATAACTCATATCGCCATCTTCTTGCAACGAATAGAGCATCACCGGCACTTTGTAGTCACCTTCCCACACAGAAGTCAGCGACTGCCCTCCCAATGCGGTAGATAGGTAAATGGACAACATACTTTGCGTAACCCCCAAGCGTGTGGCCTCGTCGGTGTTGAGTACCACCTTGATATTCTGACTGCTTTCATCCAAATCCGAATGAACCCACGTCAACTCAGGCAATGTGTTCAAATAGTTTTTCAAGGAATCCGACAACCGTTTCAGCTCGTCCATATCGTCTCCGGAGAAACGGATTTCAATGGGATTGGCCACCGCCTGGTAGTCCATCTGTTTGAAACGAGTGTAAGCATTCGGGAAATAGTGTTCATATTTTGGACCATACTCTTTGATAAGAGCACGTGTATCATCATCGCCGGTGGTATTGACAATAAACTGGGCGTAGTTTTTCTTTGCCATTTGCGGAGCATAGGTAGCGTGAAAACGAGGTGACGCGCACCCGACGAACGAGGTGACGCCCGTAACGCGCTTGTCCTTGCGCAGAATGGAGCTCAAGCTATCGGCCACCGTTGCCGTCTGCTCCAGCGTACTGCCTTCGGCCAAGTGGATTTCAACAGCAAAACAGTTACGATCCGCCTTCGGCAGCATCTGAATATCCAAAGTGAAAACAAACAAAACCACACCGATTCCAATGGCGAGCAAGGTCGCGCAGATGGTCAGAAACGGGTGACGGAAACAGATTTCCAAAAGACGGTTGTATGAATTTTGCAAAAAGGCGAAGAACCAGTTTTGAGCTTTTTCAAACTTTCCGATCTTCTCCTCCGGACGGCGCCGTTTGATAAAATGCGATGAGAGGAACGGAATCACCCAAACTGCGTAAAAGATGGAAGCGACCAAAGCGAAAGTGATGGTCCACGGGAAAAGCTGCACAAATTCGCCGAGAGGCCCAGTGATGATTTTCGTCATCGGGAAGAACATTCCGGAAATGGCCAATGTTGCCAACGACATCGGGATAAAAAGCTGCTGCGTGCTGGTGACGGCGGAGTACCAACGGGAATAGCCCTCGTTGAGATAATCCACGTAGCCGTCAATGATGATGACTGAGTCATCAACGATGAGCCCTAATACCACGATAAGGGCCGCCAATGTAACCGTATTCAACTCAATTCCAAACAGATACATAAAACCGAGCGTAACTGCCGTACACACGGGGACGCTCGTGCTGGCCACCAGGGCCGTACGAAGCGGGAACAGCATCATCATCACCACCACAATGACTAAAATGGAAATCAGCAAGTCACGGAGGAAGGAGAGAACGGAATCGTTCACCACCTTAGGTTGGTTGGTAATTTTATGAATCTGCACATCGGGCGGAAGTTGCTCTTTTGCCTTTTCAATCTTTTTCTCCACCTCGTTGCCGAATGCCACGATGTTGTTACCGGGAGCCATTTCCATAGAAATGATGACCGCTGGTTCGTCGTCAAAGTTGACATAGTTATTTGCTTTCGCGTAGCGCCGTTCAATCTTGGCGATGTCACGCAGGCGGATAGTATTTCCGGACGGATCGGCATACACAATCTGCTCACCCACTTCGTATTCCGACTGATAAGGGATGGCAAGATGAACCAAGGCCTCGCCGTCATCGTTTTCGACGGTACCGCCGATGGTACGGAAGCCCTGCGTCGCCAATTCGGCCAGCAGCGTACGTTGGCTAATGCCGTAGGCAGCCAACTTTTCCTGATCAATGAGAACCGCAATTTCTTCCGAACGCTGGCCTAAAATTTTGAGGTTTCCCATCGATTTGATGGTACGCAGCTGTTGGTTTATTTGTTCGGCGTAAGATTCCAGCTCACGCGGTGTCCGTTCGGGAGACTCAATGGCCAACAACATAGAGGAGGTGTTGCCGAAGTCATCCACCACCACAATCTCCAACACGCCGGCGGGAAGCGACGTTTTTTTGAATAAAGCGAGTCCGTGCCGAATTTTCGACCACACCTCGTCCTTATCCATAATCTCCGTTTTCAGTTCGGCAAACACATAGACAATGCCGTTTTCGGAAACGGAATGCGTTTTCTCCTTGTCAATTTCAGCGTAAGTAAAAAGAAAATCTTCCAATGGTTTCGCCACCTGCTCCTCCACTTCCTGTGCCGACGCACCCGGATAAACGGCGGCCACAACGCCTTGACGAATAGTGAACTGAGGAAATTCGTCCTTGTTCATCTTCGTCATACTATAAAAGCCCAGCACAACCAGACACGCCACCACCAAAAAAATGATGTTGTGGTAACGCATTGCCGTCTGAATATGATTGCTCTTTTTCATTTTTGTTCCAGTAATAAATTATTCAATGGTAATTTCGGCTCCATTATACAACTTTTGGAATCCATTGGTGACAATGGTATCACCGAAATGGATACCGCTCGTCACCACGACGCCATTAGCCACATAATCAGCCACTTCCACAATACGACGGACGGGCGTTCCATTCTTAATCACCCAAATGCCAAGCCCTTCAGGGCGCGTCTGCACACACTTGGCCGGAATGACAAAACCTGCCTGCTCATCCTGATTGATATACACCTTGCAGACCATACCCGGGAGCAACTGTTTTTTTGCATTGGGAAGAGAAATCTTCACTTCGTAACTATGCGCTACAGGATTGGAAATCATACTTTTATCTGTAATTTTTCCATCAAAAATCTGGTCATTCAAAGCCGGTATCAGAATTCGGGCTTCGCTTCCGATGGGAATACTGGCGATTTCACTTTCGGGGACGGCAAAGGAAACATCTACCCGATTCAAATCCAAGAGTGTCACCGCCGGTTCACCGGGCAAGATAGACTCCCCTACCCGTGCGCTGCATTTGCCTACAACGCCAGATGTCGGAGCGTACAACGAGCAATCAGCCAACTGCTTATGGGCAATCTGTTCCAAGGAACGTGCTTTTTCCAAACTCGTCAACATCTCCACCCATTTCACTTCCGCCAAACTTCCTTGTTCATAGACTTTTTTCAGACGGCGGTACGCATCTTCCGCCTGCTCCAACTGTGCCTTTGCCGAGTTGTAGGCGTTTTGAGCATTCGCCGCATTCACCGTCGCCAACAGTTGACCGGCACGCACGCGGTCGCCTTCGTGCACCAACACTTTCTCCACACGGCCACCCGCCGTAAAACCCAACGCCAACGACATATTCTCCTTCACTTCACCTACGTAGGTATGCACGTTTTTTCCGGAAAGCGTGTCAATCACACAAATGTTCACTTTTATCGGCTGACTGGTTTCTGCTTTCACAATCTTTTTGCAAGAAGAAACAAGCAGAACCATCATTCCGCATAACAAAAGGAACGCAAATTGATTCATCCGTTTCATAATACAATTAGTCATTCTGTTCTGCTAAAACATTTATTTTATTTGAAACCAACGTATTAGAAGAGCCATCAGTACGTTTTCCAGTCCATCTTTCTTCCAAAATAAGCATATTGTCGTGCAAGATGCCTCTTCCGGACACGTGAACCTTGTACGGACGTTTCACTTGCGTCAAATCCGGGTCCGTACTCAGCGAGCTGAACTCCATTTCACAATCGTGCTCATCCAAAATCAGCGAGTCTCCTTTTACGGTGGCGTTGAAAGAATAGACAGAGCCATCCATCTGATTCACCGTAATTACAACGTTGCCACACTCACCGCGTTTGCCCCGCAAAATGTTCATTTGTCCGCGCTGCGACTGCACCGAGTGAACTTCCTCACCCTCCGAATCCGTAAAAACAACATCGCCTGAAAGTTTATAACTATAATCACCAACAAACGAACGGACTTTCCCATTGCACGACGTCAATACAACGCACAATACCATCATTAGCCAAAAAAATTTTTTTCCCATTTTATTATTATATTAAATCATTATAAATCTGTTGATTATGAATAGAAGAAAAAGAGATGCTGTTGACAATCAAGTTCACTAATATTTGATAAGAAGACTTGCAAGCGGCATATTTCCCTTCAACAAAAAAGGTGTAGCTCAAACTATTGAGAACCACTTGGAGCATATCGGCGAATGCCGTGGATTGCTGTTCCAATTCTTCTTCCGAATCGTGGTACGGACGCGAATGCCACAAATCACAAAAAACCGAATGTTCCCATTGGATAAAGCCGTCGTAGGAAACTTTCAAATCTTCGAAACGGTAATCATTGATATCCAGCATTTTACTTCTAAGAGCCACTTGCAAAGTGCGTGCTTCCGCAATCAGTTCCACCCGTTGAAGAAGATAGAGTCGCAGCCGCACCAGTACGGAGTCCTCCGAAGTTTCTATCAGCGCCTCCAACTGTTGGCGCACGTTTTGCAACTCCTCATTGACCGTTGCACAAAAGAGGGCTTCCTTACTATTAAAATGGTTATAGATAGAACGTTTGGCTTTGTGGGCTTTCCGAGCGATGTCATCCATAGAGGTCTTTTCAAAGCCAAACTTCTGAAAAAGATCTCCTGCCACCTGCCGAATCATCTGCGGCGTCTTGACTTTTTGCATTTTTGCACTATTTTGGTTTAAGCGTGCAAAAGTACACGTTTTTTTATACTAAAACATCCTCGGAAATGTTTTTTTGAAAAAAACTTTTGAACCAAAAAATGGACGCGACATTATTGACAACGCTTACTTGCCAAGCAGATAAGCAAAATACTTTCTCACCAAATCTGCCAAAGATAACTCGCTATCATCCAATCTCTTCTTATCAAGTGGGGTAATGCGTTCGCTCAGTTGTTTACCATTTCGTGCAACACAGATATAGAACTGTCCATTTATTTCTTCCAAGTGGCTCTCTATCTCTTCCTCACTAATGTTATAAACTATTTGATAAGGTTTGCTCCAATGCCCGATAATAGTCAGACTTTTCGTGATTAATCTGTTTGGACATACTGAAGTAGCGGAAATTACAGCCATCCGCTTGAGCCAACACCATATCTGATAACGTTCGCGCAATACGACCATTGCCATCATCAAATGGATGAATACATACAAACCACAGGTGAGCGATGGCTGATTTGATAAAAGATGCGGCATATTTGCAAATTTTAGCCGCACGTTTTGCGGCTTATCGATAATTTTAGTACGCTATAAATGTTCTAACCAAATTAATCAAACATTTTCTCTAACGACGGTTCTTCCATCACCTCGAAGACCTTTTTCCCCGATGGCGTGATGGTTGGCATCATACAGCTGAAAAGGTCTTGCAAAAAATGGTTGACTTCTTCTATGCAAGCCAACGGTTTCATCACGGAACGCCGTTGCCGCGCCATACTCATCGCCAAATTCTTTTCAATTTCCATACGATGATTCATCATATTGGATTGATAATCATCAATGATGCCTTCTACGAGGGCTTGGATATTTCCCATTTCTTCATTATTGGGCGTACCATTGATGGCGAACTGCGTAGCCGACATCGGCTCAATATCGTAGCCCAATTTCAAAAATTCGTCTTTCAATTCCTTCATCAGTTCCGACTGCGCCGGAGTCAGCACAATCGTTTCAGGGAAAAGAGACTGTTGTACCACGACGGGACTTTCTTTAAGTGCCTTCAAATAAGATTCATAGATGATTCTTTCATTGGCACGAGGGATATTGATACTCACCAATTTGTCGTTGAGACGGACGAACAGATATTTTTTATAAGCAATAAGATAATTTTCAACCGAGACCTCTTCCACCCGTTTTTCGTCCTCAAACTTCATTTGTCCTGAAGAAGTGGGCTGCGGGGCAGGTTCAATTTGGGTTTGATGGATTTCGGAAAGGAAGGAATCCCAATCCTGCATTTCGCCAGACGGACGGTGAGGAGCCGAGTAACCGCCACCCCCACTATTCGATGTGGAGGAGCGATGGGAAGAGGAGAACGACGCAAACGGATTATAAGTCGGATCCAACGAAACCGTAGGGAGTTTTAGAGGCGCGTCCGTCGGAACGTTGTCCAAATCCAATTCCTTGTCATAATCAAAATCCAGCTGAGGAACCAACGAAAATTCACCAATCGCCTTTTTTATCGCGGCATTCAAGAAACCGAAAACGAGCCGTTCATCCTGCAATTTCACATCGATTTTCGTCGGGCTGATGTTCACGTCAATAGTAGCAGGATCAACCTCGATATTCAAGAAATAGGGCGGGTGATGACCTTCGGGAATGAGTTGCGAATAAGCCGACTCGACGGCAAAGTTCAACGAATTGTGGCGCACAAAACGATGATTGATGAACATATACTGCTCACTTTTCTTCTTCTTGGCATTTTCCGGCTTCCCCAAAAAACCACTGATTTTCATAAAGGACGTCTCCTGCTCAATGGGGAAAATCTTGTCTTTGAAAGGGTTAAAAATGCCAATAATCCTTTGTTTCAAATTTCCAGAAGGAAGTTGCAACGTCAGTTTAGCATTATTGTAAATGGTAAAGGCGACTTCGGGATGGACCAGTGCGACACGATAGAGTTCCTCCTCAATGTTGGCATATTCGGTAGCGTCAGACTTGAGGAAATTGCGTCGAGCGGGGACATTGAAGAAGAGGTTTTTTACAGAGATGGAAGTTCCGTCCTGCGTGGCGGTAATGCCGTGTTCCTTGATTTCGGAGCCCTCGATGACGACCACAGCGCCCATTTCATCCTCCCGACGTTTGGTTTTGAGTTCCACTTGCGCGATGGCTGCGATGGAAGCGAGAGCTTCTCCACGAAAACCTTTCGTCCGGATGGCGAAAAGATCTTCGGCCTTGGTGATTTTGGAAGTGGCGTGCCGTTCGAAGCACAAGCGAGCGTCATTAAAGGTCATTCCCTTTCCATCATCAATGACTTGGATCAAGGTTCTACCGGCATCTTTAATAATAAGTTGAACGTGGTGAGCACCAGCGTCGATGGCGTTTTCCAGCAACTCCTTAACGGCTGAAGCGGGACGTTGCACCACCTCACCGGCGGCAATCTGATTGGCTACCGCATCGGGCAGCAGGTGTATGATATCTTCCATAGATAACCCTTTTCAAAACGAAGTGCAAAAGTAATACTTTAGTTTGTAAAGTTTATAAAGTTTGTAAAGTTCGTAAAGTTTTAAAGATTTGGCAAAAACAAAAAAAACGGACACCAAAGGCATCCGTTTTATCTTTACAAGAAGAGGAATATTAAGCCAAACCGCCGTCACCCATAGGAAGTCTTCCTGCGGGTTCGCCGATGACACCGTGATTTTCTTCGAACTTGCGAACATTTTCGTTGAGAGCACCCAAAAGACGCTTAGCGTTTTGCGGAGTCATCACGATTCTGGAACGAACATTTCCCTTCTGCAAACCAGGGAGCATCGCGACAAAATCAATAATGAACTCGTTATCGGAATGGGTGATGATGGCCAAGTTGGAATAGGTTCCCTGCGCCACTTCTTCAGTTAAGTTGAGGTCTAATTTTTGTTCTTGCATTGAATTTTAATTTTGTTTAAAATGAAAAAAGGGGGTGAGTTGCACCCCCTTGGTCTATTATTCAAATTTGGATGCCATCAGACTTTCGTACTCTTCCATCGAACTGACCTCCATATTTTGATACCGTTTCAAACCGGTACCGGCAGGAATCAAGTGACCGACGATGACGTTTTCCTTCAAACCGAGCAAACTGTCGGATTGAGCACTGACGGCCGCGTTGGTAAGGACCTTCGTGGTTTCCTGGAAGGAAGCAGCGGATACGAAGCTACGAATTTGAAGAGCAGCGCGCGTGATACCCTGAAGCACCTGTTTACCCGTTGCCGGATGTGCATCACGGACTTGAACGAGCGCCATATCACGACGTTTCAACAAGGAGTTTTCGTCGCGAAGCTGTTTCACCGTGATGATTTGTCCAGGAACATAGGTTTCTGAGCCACCAGCGTCTTCTACATACTTCATTTCCCAGATATAGTCGTTTTCTTCTTGGAAATCAATCTTGTTAACCAAATCACCAGGCAAGAATTTCGTATCACCGGGTTCAATGATTTCAACCTTACGCATCATCTGACGAACGATGACTTCAAAGTGCTTGTCATTGATAGCAACACCTTGCAGACGGTAAACGTCTTGTACTTCGTTAATCAAGTATTCTTGAACTTCGCGAGCACCCTTGATATTCAAGATGTCGGTCGGGGTGACGGCACCGTCAGAAAGCATTGTACCTGCCTTGACGAAGTCGTTACGGTCAACCAAAATCTGCTTGGAAGTCGGGATGAGATAAGTTTTGGACTCACCACCGGAACGAGGCGTAATGACGAGGACCTTGTTACCACGTTTCATCTTATCTTCGATAGAGACGATACCGTCGATTTCGGCCAAAATAGCAGGATCTGAGGGGTTACGAGCTTCAAAGAGTTCCGTAACACGCGGCAGACCACCGGTGATATCGCCTGACTTACCGACTGCACGAGGCGTCTTAGCGAAGACGGTACCAGCTTCAATCTTGTCACCGACATTCACGGAGACACGAGCACCTACCGGCAACGGATAGGTTTCAACAACGGCACCGTTTTCGTCTTCAATCGTGATGGTAGGAATCTTATTTTTCAGACGGCATTCAATGATAACCTTTTCTTGCGTACCTGCCTGATCGTTGGTTTCTGTGAAACAGGTAACACCTTCAATAATATCAATGAAATTAACCTTACCGGCAAATTCGGAAATGGTCGGGGAGTTGTATTGGTCCCAAGTAGCGATGATGTCGTTTTCTTTGACTTTATCGCCTGTCTTGAAATAAAGTGCGGAACCGTAACGGACAGGTTCTGAATAGAGGGTGATTCCACTCTTTTCATCAACAATCTTCATTTCAGCCATACGACCGATAACCAATTGATAAGGATTGCCCATATTATCAATCTTGTCCAAAGACTTGAGGTCGTCGATGACGAATGTACCTGCAACCGGGGCACTGATACTATTTTCAGCATTGATACCACCCGCAACACCACCGACGTGGAATGTACGGAGTGTCAGCTGCGTACCCGGTTCACCGATGGACTGAGCAGCGATAACACCGACAGCTTCACCGATTTGAACCAAGCGACCGGTAGCCAAGTTACGGCCATAACATTTTTGGCAAACACCGTGCTTAGACTCACAAGTCAGCACCGAACGAACCTCCACTTCCTTGATACCGGCGGCTTCAATCTGCTTGCAGAGATCTTCCGTAAGTTGTTCGCCAGCCGGGACAATCATCTCATCGGTTTCAGGATGACGGACATCGTGCAAAGTAACACGGCCCAACAAACGAGCAGCCAACTTTTCAACGATTTTACCTTTTTTCTTCAAGTCGGTAACGGAAATGCCACGCAAGGTACCACAGTCGGCTTCGGTAATGATAACGTCGTGAGCGACGTCAACCAAACGACGGGTCAAGTAACCAGCATCAGCAGTCTTCAAAGCGGTATCGGCCAAACCCTTACGAGCACCGTGAGTAGAAATAAAGTATTCCAACACGGAAAGACCTTCCTTGAAGTTTGACAAAATAGGAGTTTCAATTGTATTGGCACCTGCAGAACCTGATTTGGTAGGTTTAGCCATCAAACCACGCATACCGGCCAACTGACGAATCTGCGTTTCAGAACCACGAGCTCCAGAATCCAACATCATATATACGGAGTTGAAGCCGTGTTTGTCAGCAGCAATCTTCTTAATCAAAATCTTACTCAGCTCAGCATTCGTATTGGTCCAAATATCAATGATTTGGTTGGAACGTTCCGTATTGGTAATGAAACCCATTTCAAACTGTCCCTGAATTTCTTCAACGGCAGCGTTTGATTTTTCAATCAAAGTGGCTTTTTCTTCCGGAATCAACACATCACCGAGGTTGAAGGACAAACCGCCGACGAAAGCCATACGGTAACCCATACTCTTGATGTCGTCCAAGAATTTCACGGTAGCCACATTACCACACTTATAAAGAACGGCACTAATAATATTACGAAGGGCCTTCTTTGTAAGCAACTGGTTAACATAGCCAAAACCTTGAGGAACAACCTGATTGAAGAGGACACGTCCAACGGTGGTTTCGGTAAGAACCTGCTTACCATCACCGTTCAAGTCAACCTTGCAGAAAATAGTTGCATTCAAATGAACCTTACCTTCATTATAAGCAATGATAACTTCTTCTGGAGAATAGAACTTCATTCCCTCGCCCATCACCTTGGTATTTTCATCGGATTTCAACGGTTTGGTAATGTAATACAAACCGAGGACCATATCCTGAGAAGGAACGGTGATAGGAGAGCCATTTGCCGGAGAAAGGATGTTGTGAGATGAGAGCATCAACATTTGAGCTTCCATCACAGCAGCATTTCCGAGCGGAACGTGAACAGCCATCTGG
>DCHI01000022.1:15508-25580 GCA_002314795.1 Bacteroidales bacterium UBA1756
CCATCGAAGTCAGCGTTGAAAGCGGCGCAACAGAGTGGGTGCAAACGAATGGCCTTACCTTCTACGAGACGCGGCTGGAATGCCTGGATACCCAAACGGTGCAAAGTAGGAGCACGGTTCAAAAGAACGGGGTGTCCTTTAAGAATATTTTCCAAAATATCCCAAATGATAGGATCTTTTCTATCAACAATCTTCTTAGCTGACTTAACGGTTTTAACGATGCCTCTTTCCAAAATCTTTCTGATGACGAAAGGTTTGAACAATTCGGCAGCCATATCCTTCGGCAAACCACATTCGTTCATTTTCAAGTCCGGACCGACAACGATGACGGAACGACCTGAATAGTCAACACGCTTACCGAGCAAGTTCTGACGGAAACGACCTTGTTTACCTTTCAAACTGTCAGACAAAGACTTGAGAGGTCTGTTGGATTCGGTTTTGATGGAGTTCGTCTTTTTTGAATTATCGAACAAAGAATCGACAGCTTCCTGAAGCATACGTTTTTCATTACGCATAATAACGTCGGGAGCTTTGATTTCGATCAAGCGTTTCAGACGGTTGTTTCTGATGATGACACGACGATAAAGGTCATTCAAGTCAGAAGTTGCGAAACGGCCACCATCGAGGGGAACCAACGGACGAAGTTCCGGAGGTGTAACGGGGATGGTACGGACAATCATCCATTCGGGTCTGTTTTCGGCACGTTTTCTGGAATCTCTGAAAGCTTCAAAAACCTGCAAACGTTTGAGGAGGTCTTGCTTACGTTGTTGTGAATGTTCAACAGAAGCTTTTTCACGCAGCAAAGCAGCTTCCTTGTCAAGATCGATGGTGCTGAGAAGGTCGTACAACGCATCTGCACCCATCTTGGCGATAAACTTATTCGGATCATCATCCGGAAGAAGTCTGTTATCGGCAGGAATTTGGTCTAAGATTTCAAAATATTGTTCTTCTGAAAGGAAGGTAAGACGTTGAATACCTTCTTTATCCTTTTCATCCAACTTAATACCTTCAGCAGCACCGGGTTGAATAACGATAAAGGATTCGTAATAGATAATTCTGTTAATAGAGTTGGCTGCAATGCCAATCAGCGCAGCAATCTTTTTGAAGAACCAAACGTGAGCAACGGGAACGACGAGTTGGATGTGACCCATTCTTTCACGACGAACCTTTCTCTCGGTAACTTCGACGCCGCAACGGTCGCAGACGATACCTTTATATCTGATTCTCTTATATTTACCGCAATGGCATTCCCAGTCCTTAGTAGGACCGAAAATTCTTTCGCAGAAAAGACCATCGCGCTCGGGCTTGTAAGTCCTATAGTTGATTGTTTCCGGCTTGATGACCTCGCCGTGCGATTGGTCGAGGATGTCTTCCGGAGAAGCGAGGCTGATGGTGATGGTCGAAAATTCTTTTCGCGTATTCGTTTCTTTTCTAAAAGCCATAGTTTTTATCTATAAATTTTTACTAATCAAATTTAACGTTCAATGAAAGGCCACGCAACTCGTTGACTAAGACGTTGAATGACTCAGGAAGATTCGGAACCGGCATCACGTCGCCCTTGACGATAGCTTCGTAGGCCTTTGAACGACCCACCACGTCATCAGACTTGACGGTAAGGATTTCCTGAAGCACGTTGGCAGCACCGAAGGCCTCAATAGCCCAGACTTCCATTTCTCCGAAACGCTGGCCACCAAATTGTGCCTTACCACCGAGAGGTTGTTGTGTAATCATAGAGTAAGGTCCGATGGAACGGGCGTGCATCTTGTCGTCAACCATATGGTGCAACTTAATCATATAGATGTAGCCGACGGTAACCTTCTGATGGAATTTTTCACCGGTGCCGCCATCGTAAACGTCAACACTGCCGTTTTCCGGGAGACCAGCTTTCGCCATCAACTCGTTAATTTGATCAATACTTGCGCCGTCGAAAATCGGGGTAGCGAACTTCATTCCAAGTTCTTTGCCAGCCCAACCGAGGACGGTTTCATAAATTTGTCCCAAGTTCATACGGGAAGGTACGCCCAGCGGGTTCAAGACGATGTCAACCGGTGTGCCATCTGCCAAGAACGGCATATCTTCTTCCTTGACGATTTTGGCAACGATACCCTTGTTTCCGTGACGACCAGCCATCTTGTCACCGACGCGCAATTTACGTTTGTTAGCGACATAGACCTTTGCCATCTGAACGATTCCGTTCGGGAGTTCATTACCGATGGTGGCATCGAACTTTTCACGCATCATCTTCGCAATCAAAGTACGTTCCTCAATCAAATAGTTACGAACGATTTCCGTAACCAATGCGTTCAACTTCTGGTCATTAGTCCATTTGGAGACCGAAATAGTTGAATAGTTGAGGTCAGCCAACAGTTTTTTGGAGAACTTAGCGCCCTTAGGAACAACTACATTCTTGGCATTGTCATAGATATTGTGGGCGATTTTGCCATTCAGCAATTCGTACAACTTATCGACAATCTTAACTTTCAATACCGACATTTCTTTTTCAAATGCGGCATCAATTTCTTTCAATACGTCCTTATCCTTTGCCTTGCCCTTGCGGTCTTTGATGATACGGGAGAGGGACTTGGCGTCAATAACGACACCCTTCATTGACGGCGGTGCCTTGAGGGAGGCGTCTTTCACATCGCCGGCTTTGTCTCCAAAGATGGCGCGAAGCAATTTTTCCTCCGGAGTCGGGTAGGATTCTCCCTTAGGAGTAATCTTACCGATAAGGATATCGCCTTCGTTCACTTCGGCACCGATACGAATCAAACCGTCTTCGCCCAAATCCTTGGTGGCTTCGGTAGAGACATTCGGAATATCATTCGTGAGTTCCTCAACACCGCGTTTCGTATCACGAACTTCCAAAGTGAATTCTTCAATATGGATAGAGGTGAAGATATCTTCTTTCACCACTCTTTCTGAAATTACAATAGCATCCTCGAAGTTGTACCCTTTCCAAGGCATAAAGGCGACCTTCATATTTCTACCCAGTGCAAGTTCGCCATCTTTGGTAGCATAACCTTCTGTAAGAACCTGACCTTTAACAACTTTGTCTCCCTTACGAACGATAGGACGGATGTTAATACACGAGTTCTGGTTGGTTCTTCTAAACTTCTGAAGATAATATGTTTTTTCGCTTGAATCGAAACGAACGATTTCTTCTGCCTCGCTACGGTCGTACTTGATGGAGATACGGGTAGCATCGGAATAGGTGACAACACCAGTGCCTTCTGCACGGAGGAGAGCACGGGAGTCAATAGCGACTTGTCTTTCCAGACCAGTACCTACGATCGGAGCTTCCGGATTCAACAACGGAACGGCCTGACGCATCATATTAGATCCCATCAAGGCACGGTTAGCATCGTCATTTTCCAAGAACGGAATCAAGGAAGCAGCGATGGACGCAATCTGGTTGGGGGCAACGTCGATAAGGTCAATCTTTTCCTTCGGGACAATCGGGAAGTCTGCCAAGTTACGAGCCTTGACCATACCTACGAGTTCGCCGGTTTCGGTCATAGGAGTACGTGCTTGAGCGATGGTCATATTCTCTTCTTCTTCGGCGCTGAGGTAAATCGGAGGTTCGTTGAATTGAACGACACCGTTAACCACTTTGCGGTACGGGGTTTCAATGAAGCCCAGCTTATCAATCTTTGCAAAAACGCACAAAGAAGAAATCAAACCGATATTCGGACCTTCCGGAGTTTCAATGGTACACAAACGACCATAGTGCGTGTAGTGTACGTCACGGACTTCGAAGCCAGCTCTTTCACGGGAAAGACCGCCAGGACCGAGTGCGGAAATTCTACGCTTGTGCGTCAATTCCGACAACGGGTTAGTCTGGTCCATAAACTGAGACAGCTGGTTGGTACCGAAGAAGCTATTGATGACGGATGACAAAGTCTTGGCATTAATCAAGTCAATAGGTGTAAAGACTTCGTTATCACGGACATTCATTTTGTCACGGATGGTTCTCGACATACGAGCGAGACCCACGCCGAACTGATTATATAATTGTTCCCCGACGGTACGGATACGACGGTTGCTCAAGTGGTCAATATCATCGACTTCAGTCTTGGAGTTAATCAACTCAATCAAGTATTTAATAATTTCGATGATGTCTTCCTTCGTAAGCACGCAGGTATCCATCGGGATAGTCAAATTCAATTTTTTGTTGATACGATAACGGCCAACTTCGCCGAGGTCGTAACGTTTGTCGGAGAAGAAAAGCTTGTCGAAAGTTGAGCGAGCGGTTTCTTCATCCGGCGGAGCTGCGGAGCGCAACTGCAAATAGATATATTCGATTGCCTGCTTTTCCGTATTGGTCGGGTCTTTTTGCAGGGTATTGGTAATAATCGAAAAATCCTGTTGGTCATCTTCCTTGTGGAAAAGGACGGTTTTGATTCCTGCATCGGCAATCATATTAATGTGCTTTTCTTCGAGGAAAGTTTCACGCTCGACGATAAGCTCAGATCTTTCAATATTGACCACTTCACCAGTAGTTGAATCCACATAGTCTTCGTACCAGTTGTGAACGACGCGGGCGGCGAGTCTTCTGCCGACACACTTCTTCAGGTTCACTTTCGTTGCCTTCACTTCCTGAGCGATGTCAAAGATATCAAGAATATCTTTATCAGACTCATAACCGATAGCACGGAGGAGCGTAGTGACAGGCAATTTCTTCTTACGGTCGATGAGGGCATACATCACGTTATTGATATCCGTGGTGAATTCCATCCAAGAACCCTTCAAAGGAATGATACGGGCAGAATAGAGTTGGGTGCCATTCGTATGGAAGGATGTTCCGAAGAAGACGCCGGGAGAACGGTGCAATTGAGATACAACGACGCGTTCTGCGCCATTGATAATGAAAGTACCGCGTGGTGTCATATACGGGATGGTTCCCAAATAGACATCTTGAATTACTGTTTCAAAGTCTTCGTGTTCAACATCGTTGCAAGAAAGCTTCATTTTGGCTTTCAACGGAACGCTGAAAGTAAGACCGCGTTCAATACATTCGTCCATCGTATAACGAGGGCCATCGATGTAATAGTCCAGGAATTCAAGAACGAAGCTATTGCGTTGGTCGGTAATTGGGAAGTTTTCTGAGAAGACTTTAAAAAGACCTTCGTCGTGTCTTTTTTCTGCATCGGTATCAATCTGGAAAAATTCCTGAAAAGATTTCAATTGAATATCCAGCAAATCGGGGTATTCGATTGGCCGCGTGGATGCAAAACTATGTCTGGTGGGGGTGGGATTACTTTTTGTTGCCAATGTAATTTACTTTTTAAAGGTTGTTAAAAAAGCGTTTCGGTATGAGAAAGAGTTACCGGAGGCAGTCAGTAAGGAAGGTGGTAGAGAGATGGAAGTAAAAATTAGTATAGAAAAAAACAGCAATAAGCACAAGGAGTTCCGTATGGATTCCTTGCGCTTATTGCTTATTGCAAAGTGAATTATTTTACTTCGACTTCAGCACCGGCTTCTTCGAGAGATTTCTTCAAACCTTCAGCTTCGTCTTTGGTAACGCCTTCCTTGATAGGTTTCGGACAAGTGTCAACGAGTTCCTTAGCTTCCTTAAGTCCGAGGCCAGTGAGTTCTTTCACCAACTTAACGACGGCGAGTTTGCCAGTGCCGGCGTTCTTAAGGATGACGTCGAAAGAAGTTTTTTCTTCAGCTGCTGCTGCTGCACCACCTGCTGCGGGAGCTGCTACTGCTACTGCTGCTGCTGCGGGTTCGATGCCGTATTCTTCCTTCAAAATTTGAGCCAATTCGTTAACTTCCTTAACGGTCAAATTCACTAATTGTTCTGCGAATGCTTTTAAATCTGCCATGATTTTTATTTTTTTTAATGGTTTCTAATTAATTTGTTTTTTTGTTTTTTTTATTCTCCTCTTTCTGAAAGAGTTTTTACGATGCCGGCTAACTTGCCACCGCCAGATTGAAGGGCGGAAATAACGTTCTTGGCCGGTGATTGTAACAAACCGACGATGTCGCCGATAAGTTCTTCTCTTGACTTGATGTTGCAAAGAGCATCTAATTGATCGTCTCCGAAATATGCTGCGCTCTCAATGAATGCTGCCTTGATAAGGGGTTTTTTGTTCTTTGCACGGAAGTCTTTGATAAGTCTTGCCGGTGCATTGCCCGTTGTTGACAACATAATGGAGGTAACACCTTTCAGTGCCGGATAGATTTCGGTATAGTCAACTTCTGACTGGTCCATAGCGCGTTTAAGCAAGGTGTTTTTCACAACCTTGAGTTTGATGTCGCGTTTGAAGCACAATCTTCTAAGTTGATTGACGGTTTCTACCGTGAAACCGGAAATATCCGTTACATAGACATTCGGATAATCAGCTAAATCTTTCGCAATCGCGTCAATGATTTGACTTTTTTGTTCTTGTTTCATACTAATTTAGCTTTTTAAGATTAGATGGTAACCGATTTCACATCGACTTGAACGCCAGGACTCATAGTAGAAGAGATGAAGATGCTCTTAATATAAGTACCTTTTGCAGCAGTCGGTTTCAATTTAATGATGGTGGCCATCATTTCGCGGGCGTTGTCCACGAGTTTGTCAGCGGAGAAGCCGATTTTGCCGATTCCGGTATGGATGATACCGTATTTGTCAACCTTGAAGTCGATCTTACCAGCTTTGACATCAGCTACTGCCTTACCGATTTCCATCGTGACAGTACCGGCCTTGGGATTAGGCATCAAGCCACGGGGGCCTAATATTTTACCAAGGGCACCAATTTTCGGCATGACGCTCGGCATTGTGATGATTACATCTACGTCGGTCCAACCTTTCTTGATTTTGTCAACGTATTCATCCAAGCCTACATAGTCAGCGCCTGCAGCTTTTGCTTCTTCCTCCTTGTCGGGAGTACAAAGAACCAAAACGCGAACCACCTTACCTGTGCCGTGCGGGAGGGTAACGATACCTCTCACCATCTGGTTGGCCTTACGAGGGTCAACACCCAGACGGACGTCAATATCGAAGGAAGCATCAAACTTGGTGTATGTGATACCTTTTACGATATTTACGGCTTCTGCGAGGGGGTATGCCTTGGTCTTATCAAACTTAGCAAGAGCTTCTTTGCGTTTTTTTGATATTTTAGCCATTGTTGTTGTTGTTTAATTGATTAATTTTTTTCAAATGGGTTGGTGCCGCCTTTGACAACGATACCCATACTGCGAGCCGTACCGGCAACCATTGACATAGCTGATTCGGTCGTGAAGCAGTTAAGGTCAGGCATCTTGACTTCGGCGATTTCCTTCACCTGGTCCCACGAAATGGTGGCAACCTTGTCGCGGTTCGGTTCCTTCGAACCCTTTTGAACTTTGGTCGCTTCCAATAATTGTACAGCAACCGGAGGGGTCTTGATGATAAAGTCAAATGACTTATCCTTGTAAACAGTGATGATGACCGGCACTACTTTGCCTGCCTTGTCTTGCGTACGAGCATTAAACTGTTTACAGAATTCCATAATGTTCACACCCTTGGAACCCAGTGCGGGGCCTACCGGCGGTGATGGATTTGCGGCTCCTCCCTTAATTTGTAACTTAATAAGTCCAGCTACTTCTTTTGCCATTTTCTGTGTTTGTTAATAGATTGTTTGATAATTGTTTGCGCTGCTCATTATGCCTTTTCAACCTGCATAAAACCCAGCTCAAGCGGAGTCTTACGCCCGAAGATTTTCACCATAACCTTCAGTTTCTTCTTTTCCGTGTTGATCTCTTCAATAACACCGGTAAAGGAGTTGAACGGGCCATCAATAACCTTGATTTCTTCGCCCACGATGAACGGAACCACGAGTGATTCGTCTTGACTCAGTCTCGTGTCTTCGTCACCGAGCATACGTTGAACCTCGTCAGCGTGGAGTGGTGGAGGAGTATCGGTTTTGTGTTTACAACCTACGAATCCCAAAACGCCGGGAATACTCAGCAACAAGTGCATCACCTTGTCCAATCCGGCGGCCTCTACGAAGAGGTAGCCCGGATACAACGTGTTTTCCTTGCTTACTTTCTTTCCGTTACGAATTTGGTAAACCTTTTCGGTTGGAATAAGGATACGCGTAACGAACTCGTTAAGATGGCAAGCTTCCACTTCGTTTTCGATGTTGAGCTTCACCTTCTTTTCGGTTCCAGACGCAATCCTAAGCGCATACCATTTCTTTTCTATCTCTGCCATACTGCTAAAAGGTTTTGACTAATGTGCAACTAATTACTCGAAATGATTAAAGTTTCGGCATTGGGAACATAGCAGTCATTCCCAAGTTGAAAATCCAGTCCATCAGACACACCACTAACGCGATGATAAGGGAAGCAATGGACACGACCACAACACTACTTTGCAGATCTTTAGCCGACGGCCAGGTTACTTTGTTCGCCAGTTCGTCGTAAGTTTCCTTAAAATAATTGACTATCTTTTTCATTTTTGAATAATTTTCCGTTTATGTTTTTTCTTTCTTTATTTCGTTCTGCTCATTTTCGGATTTTTCGGAGTTTTTTTTACCCTCAAACCGCAAACATTAACTTCAGGAAACATCCAATTGAAACCATACGAACATATTGTTTCTCAGAATGTTACCATCCATAAATATTCGCTTTCACATACCCTATCCCCTACTATCCAATAAGCTTGCAAATATACAATTATTTTATACCGATATTCTTTGTTGAAAAAAAATAATAAAAATTATTTCTTTTCCAGAAGATTTGGCACGAAAAGTCAATTCTATATAAATAACGAACAGATGAGACCCAGTATCAACAGCCCGACCACACCCCAAAAGATGCAGCCACAGCCCCCACGTATAGCTTCACCCAACGTATTCTTTCCTAAAAGAGCGCCAATAAGGAGCGCCGCGGCTAATATGCCCAATACTGAGGATAACATACTTCTCTTTTTTGCGGGCGCAAAAATACAATTTTTATAAACGCCTTGCCGACTCATCAAAACTAAAATCGTACCTTTGCCGCCGTTTTTTTCTCATACAATTTATATATATATGGCAGATTCTGAAAACAATAGAAATGAGATTTCTCAATTAGGCAAGTTCAATCTTATCCATAAACTCACCGAGGGCTTTCCAACCGAACAGGCATCTACCGTCGCCGGGCTCAAAGACGACGCCATCGTTACCGATTTTGATGGAGAACAAACCGTTGTCGCTTCCAAACTTTTTGTTGAAAACATCCATTTCGACCTCACCTACTTTCCGCTCAAACACCTCGGTTACAAGTGTGCCGGAATCGTCGTTTCGGACTTGCTCGCTATGAATGCGTCTCCTTCGCAACTTTCCGTCAACCTCGCCGTTTCCAACCGCTTCTCGGTGGAAGCCATAGAGGAACTGCTCACCGGCGTACGCGCCGTCTGCCACTATTACCACCTGGACCTCGCCGGCCTTGATGTCACCTCGTCCGTTTCTGGTCTCGCCGTCGCCATCACGGCCGTCGGCAGCGTGGAACCCGCACGTCTCACCCGCCGCACCGGCACCCACGAAAATGAACTCATCTGCGTTTCCGGCGACTTTGGAGCGGCCTACACCGGCCTTCTTCTCCTCCAACGAGAAAAACAAATTTTTGAAGCCACACACGAAAGTCATCCCGATTTTGAAGGTTACGAATATTTATTGGAACGCCAACTCAAACCCGAGCCGCGCCTCGACATCATCGAGGAACTTCGTAAGAACGACGTTCTGCCAACGTGTATGACTATGGTTAGCGACGGACTCGCCTCCTCGCTTCTCCATATTTGCAACCTCAACGGATTGGGTTGCACCATCTACGAGAAAAAAATTCCCATCGACCAACTCACATTCGACACCTTGCGAAAACTCAAAATCGTAGCCACCACCGTTGCGCTTAACGGTGGCGAGGATTACGAACTGCTTTTCACTATCAAACAAGACGATTTTGAAAAAATACGGAACATCGAAAGCATCTCCGTAATCGGCTATATGGGAGAACCTAACGGCGCACGGAACCTCATCACTAACGACGAATGTCAAATTGAACTGCGTGCCCAGGGGTTTCAAGAAGTAGAAAGTTGGAAGTAAGAAGTAAGAAGTAAGAA
>DCHI01000022.1:25666-39855 GCA_002314795.1 Bacteroidales bacterium UBA1756
GTAGGAAGTAAGAAGTAGGAAGTAAGAAGTGGGAAGTAGGAAGTGAGGAAGTGAGGAGTTGGAAGGTTTAGGGATGGGCGTCACCGCGGTCGATGACCACCTCATAGCCAATGGCAGTCATTTCGTCACGGAGCCGATCCAAGAAAGACACGGTTTCCGTTATGGTGTCTTTGTTCTCATATATCATATACTTGGCCCGCACGCTATCAGGAGAAAGGTTGGGCATCACGACGTTGGCACCAGCGAGAATGCCATTCTGACGACCGTGCTCCGGATCCAATGTTCCCAAAGCCGTCGTCGAAGGAATCAGTGCCTTGGGCAAAAGCAACCGTATGAGCGAAATCAGAAATAGTGTCAACTCTACCGTTCCGCCTTCCTGATTGGCAAATGGCGTTTCGTGGTGCGGAATGAACGGACCTATGCCCACCATAGCCGGCTGAAAATCTGCTAACAGCAACAAGTCTTCCGCAATATTAGAAGCCGTCTGGAAAGGTGCGCCGACCATAAAACCCGTGCCAGTCTGAAAACCCAATTCTTTCAAAGTTCGCAAACAGTCGATACGATTCTGGAGGGACATTTCCGATGGATGCAACCGAGCATACAAGTCAGCATTAGCTGCCTCGTGCCGCAACAAAAAACGATCAGCACCGGCTTCCCGAAGCTGACGGTACGATTCGCGGCTCCGCTCCCCGATGGACAACGTGACCGCACAGTCGGAATGCCGCCGCTTGATTTCTCTAATCAACGCGACTAAAACCGTGTCCGAGAAAGCCAAATCTTCGCCCCCTTGTAAAACAAACGTCCGAAATCCCAACTCATAACCCTTGTCACAACAGTCCAAAATTTCTTCCGAAGTGAGACGATAACGAGAAACATTCAAATTGCTCCGTCGAATGCCGCAGTAGAGGCAGTCGTTTTTACAATGGTTTGATATTTCAATCAATCCACGGATAAACACCTTATTACCATAATGCTCGCCTTGTATGCGGCGTGCTTCGGACGCAGCCAATCGGGTCAGTTCGGGCGTACGGTTTGCAATGAGTTCCGCCAACTGCTGCTGCGTAAGGCGGTGAGTTCGGGATAAAGTTTCAATAAGCGTTTTCATTAGGCATTCATCAACTAAAACGGCGGCAAAGGTACTATTTATATCTCAAAATAGGAATTGCCGCCGTCATTGCAAACCTTAAATCTTTCAGATTCCAACCAACTCATTGCTTTTCAGCCACTGAATCACCATCATTTTTTCTCCAATAACGGGCATCCTTGTCCGCTTTGAAATTATAGATTGGCCGAATGATGTCCACAATGGAGACTGTTTCCTGTATGCAATCTACAATTTCTTGCATCGGTTTGTACGCCATAGGTGCTTCATCAATTGTGCGCTCATTGGCAGTTGTGGTGTAAATGCCAGCCATTGAGGATTGAAACTCAGACAGCGACAAAATTTTGGCGGCTTCTGTCCGTGACATCAACCGTCCGGCGCCGTGCGGAGCTGAATAATTCCAGTCGGGATTTCCCTTTCCGATACAGATGAGCGAACCGTCGCGCATATTCATCGGGATAATCAACTTCTCACCCGCTTTGGCAGAAACCGCGCCTTTACGAATCATATTTTGCTCAAAATCAATGTAATTGTGTACGGTTTCAAAATATTCAAAATCCTCTAAATGTTTGTCCTTAAAATATTTAGATATAAGAATTTCTGCAATAACGGTACGATTCAGGTGAGCAAATTCGGCACAGATTTTCATATCGGCGACATAACGCTCAAACCATTTTCCATCAATCCACGCCTGATCATCGGGAACGGGCGATTCCAACCAGACGGATTGCAGTTGCTTCAATGCCGCTTGAATCTCGTCTCGGCGGCCCTCCGCTTTGTACTGGGCAATCAAATCTTCCCGCTGCTGCAAATAGTCACCCTTTCCGTGTGCAATCTGGATGGCCTTTTCCTGGTAGCATTCGCAAACCTGCTTTCCCAAGTTGCGACTTCCCGTGTGAATCACTAAGAAAATCTCGCCTGCGTCGTTTTTATCCAACTCAATAAAGTGGTTGCCGCCGCCCACGGTTCCGATACTTCTGACAATTCGTTTCACCTCTTTTAATTCCCTGAAACAGAACAGTTCCTCCATCAATTTAAATTCACAATACCTTCCTTCGCGCACTTCCAATCCACACGGAATTTCGCGCTTGACCAACTCGTCAAAAGCCGGTAAATCGATTTCACACTTTCCCAAATTCACCACCAGCATTCCGCAACTGATATCTACACCAACCGTGTTGGGAATCAATTTATCAGAAAACGTTGATGTAAAACCAATTACACTTCCTTTCCCCGCGTGGCAATCGGGCATAATTCTAATTTTTTCATTTGCATACGCTTCATTTTCAATTAATTCTGAAAGTTGCTCAATGCATTTCAAATCTACCGTTTTTGCAAAAATCTTCGTGGTGATTTGATTCTTGTTCGTTATTTCCATAATTGTATCATTTAATTTCGGTGCAAAAAAACAACTTAACTACGCAACCTATCTGCGTAGTTGTAAAAAAAGTGTACTTTTGCGAAATTTTTTTCTATGCCTGCTTCAAAAAATGCGCTTCTCCGGTACAGAACCATTGATGATTGTTTACGTAACCGATTAAGAGAATGGACGTTACAAGATCTTGTGAACAGATGCAACGACGCGATGATGGATTATTGTGGCACGAGCGTAAGTGTGCGGAGTGTACAAAAGGACATCGAGTTTATGCGTAGCGACAGTCCGGGGTACAATGCCCCCATCGTCGTTTACAACCGAAAATACTACACCTACGAAGATCCGGACTACAGCATCACCAAAACGCCCGTGAGTCCACAAGAGATTAAAAAGCTGAACGAAGCCATTTCCATTTTAAAGCAAATATCTGGTTTTGAAAGTTTTACTGGATTAGAAGATATGATTTGCCGTCTGGAAGATCGCGCCCACAGTTTGGATTCATCGATTGGCCCCGTCGTTTTTTTTGAACGCAACGAGCAATTAAGAGGCCTGCATTATCTGCCCACCGTCTATCAAGCCATCGTTCAAAAGAAGGTGCTGTCGATTACGTACCAGTCTTTCAAATCCAGGAACGCCTACCACTATTTTTATTCGCCTTACGCCCTCAGGGAGTTTCACAACCGTTGGTTCGTGTTTGGACTGCACGAACAAGCGGAACACATCCTCAACTTTGCCTTGGACCGCATCGAGTCACTGGAAATAGTTGACAATATGGATTTTATAGAAAATAACGATTTTAACCCAGAGACCTATTTCAATGATTTCATTGGGGTGACAAAAATAAACGACTTTGTGGAAACCGTGCGGTTCGAAGCAAACCGCAAAGACGCCCCGTACATTCTCACAAAGCCGCTGCACCACTCGCAAAGGATGGTGGAACGAAAATCTGACGGGAACGTCATTTTCGAAATTGACGTCATCATCAATCAGGAACTGATTCGTGAGTTGATGGCCTATGCGGAAGGGATTCGGGTTTTGTCACCCGAACACTTGCAGCGCACGATGCGGAACAAATATTTGGTGGGGCTGAGTGGATATCAGGGGTAGTTTGTAAAGTTTGTAAAGTTCATAAAGTTTATAAAGTTCATAAAGTTTATAAGGTTTATTTGGGGAGTGCTGGGCAAACAGAAACTGGCGCTGTAAAATGAAAAGCAAAGAGGGAGCATACTAAGGCAGACAAAATGGAATGCAGTTGCGAAAGTGAAGTAGGGTCTGGTTATTACAACGATAAACTTTGGGAATAGATGGCGATTACATCGACATCCGTTTCAGCCACGAAATGGATTTTTCGCGCTTCGTGGCTGAAAAGTATCATAGAACTCAGCCACGAAAAGCATTTTTTTTATTTTGTGGCTGAAAAGTAGTTGTAAAAAATATCTTTTATACTATTTTTGCAGATGAATTTTCAAATGGCGAAAATGGCTAATATTATCGGAAGAAAAAAAGAAATTCCGGCTTTTTTTCCGCAATAATGTTATCCAGTAAACGGAATTGTTCTATTGTGAACCCATACAATCTTGGCGTATCAAATTTCACATAGATGGATGATTCCAATCTGGGGAGTAACAATTGCCCCATCAAAGTGCTCTTTCCGCACCTTCTAACCCCTGAAATAATGTACGCGAAATTCGGGCAAGGAATTCTTATATCAACCATCTGCTCTCGCGGATAAGATTCCTGAACTTCAATTACACGCATTTGGCGATTTATAACTTGCTCAATATCAGATTATGTTATCATTATATCATCATCTTTTTACGATGCAAAATACACATTTATTTTATTTCCATTAATAATAGAAATCTTTTTCCACTATCAATGGAAACAACTTAGCAAGTTGCATCTTACTAAGTTATTACCACTCTCACAATCTTTACTTCCTTACATCCAAAGTCTTAAGTCCCCGAGTTTCAGTCCCCGCTCCGATTGCGCGGCAAGTTTCCATTGGCTTCGTGGCACCAGTATCGCGTGCCGCGCTTTGGCCTCGCGCGATGCCACCGCTACCCCAGATTGCGCCCTGCGGGCTTATCTGGAGTTATAAAGGGGTGCTCTCTTCGAGAGCGGCCTAATCTCTCCTTTCTTTTACCTGAACTCCCAAGTCTTAAGTCCCAAAGTCCCAAATCTAAACCAGCAAAAAAAACACCCTGTGCCCCCATTTAACACACCCCCCTCCTATTTTTGCACCCGAAAACCATTTTACCATTATGATTCGTGCAAAAATAGAAAAACGAAATTCTTCAGATTCCCAATTAGCAAAAGAAAACGCAGAAAACTCCATCAACTCTTTGGGCTCCGTCGTACCCAAACAGCTTGTGGAAGTTACTTCCAAAGCTTTATTCAAATTAAAAGAGGCCTTGAAGGACGATGTCAACGGCTATGTGGCGCAACGACTTCATCTGAACCTTCGGGAGCTCGGTGATTGCTTGGCAACGGAGCAGGTGGAAGGCGTGGCGTTGGCCATCTACAACATTGAAAAAAGAGCGCAATCGCTGATTATTGGCGACCAGACCGGTATCGGCAAAGGGCGTCAGGCGGCGGCTATGATTCGTTATGGCCTGCTGTCAGGTTACCTTCCCATTTTCTTTACCGACCGTTACACCCTGTTCAGCGATATGTATCGGGATTGCAAGGCACTCGGAATCAAGGATGCACGTCCGTTGGTGGTCAATGCGGGCGCTTCCGTCGTGGATTTCGACAATATCATTGAAGAAGCGAAAAGCAATGATGCTCCCGACGAAATCTGGTCGCCCGTGGAGGATGACGAGGATGATGCGCGGTTTGATGCCGAACTGATGGGTATTTACCAAAAGCAGTATCAGGTTGTATATCAAGCACCTAAGAAGAAAGTTCTCCAAGAAATATTTGAAAGTGGCGATATTCCTTCGGATGTTTATGACTACCTGATGGTTACTTATTCCCAACTGAAGGATGCCAAGCGAGATGCGACACGACTCGATTTTTTTCAGTCTTTGTGCGAAAAACATCGTGTTTTGTTCATCTTTGATGAGGCGCACCGCAGCAGCAGTGTCAGCGCGGGCAAAGTATCCGTCATCACGCAAGGCATCAACAGGATTCTGACCGAAACGCCGCAAACGCAGTGCGTGTTTCTTTCGGCTACGTTTGCCAAGCGGCCCGAAAGTTTTATCACCTTTATGCGCCGTACCGCCCTGAGTGCCTTGGCGACCGAAAGCACATTGGAAAAGGCACTGCACGGCGGCGGAGTTCCTATGCAGGAGTATGTCTCGTCAATGTTGGCTTCCGAAGGACAGATGATTCGGCGCGAACACTCTTCCGTCGGCATTCCCATTCCTGTTTACACCTACTTGGATGAAGAACTGGCTGTGCACGGGGAACTGTTTGACAAAGTGATGTACTTCTTTCGGGAAATCGTCAAGCTTTCTGGTATGGTTCGCGACTTGGTTTATTTAGCACAGATGCAACAACTGTTAGAGGACTTCAAATGCTACCCCACACGGGCGCAACTTTTCTACATCAACAAGGTGCTGTTGCTCTCGCTGAAAGCGCAAAAGGTGGCGCAGGTGGCCATCAGCGAAGTGCAGCAGGGCAAAAGTGTGGTGATTGGAATGAGCGACACGCTCGAATGTGTCCTTCGGGACGTGGAGGTGCTTGAGGATGAATGGGTGCGAGGTGATATTTCGGCATTGTTGCTGCGACTGCTACAAAAAACGGTCAGAAGCACAGGCGAGTATGGTGAGCAAGCAACCCCGGTCTTTGATTGGGTAGAAGAGTTAGTAGAACCCGATATGGTTGAACTAACTGCTATGGCTGAAGAAGTCCGCAATTATTACAATTACATTGTACATAGTATCAAAGAAGAGGTTTTCCATCTTCCGATGTCACCGATTGATGTCATCCGTCAACTTATTACAAAAGAGCAGTTTGTGGCGTCCAACGGTGATTTCATCAACATTCGTTTTGAGGAGTGTACGGGACGGGCACATCAATTGGAATACTTATCACCGGAGGGCGATGACGATTTTGTCAATGCCAAGATTATGCCGCGCAGAAAACGTCATTCCAACCATATTTTCAACGATTTCCAGAACAACAAGTTAGATGTCATTCTCATCAATGCGTGCGGAGCGATGGGCGCCAGTGCACACGCCATAGCCACTATGGAAGTTCCTGAAGACCAGGTCCGCCAACGCAAAATGCTGATTGTGCAGAATGATTTGGATGTTAATATCGACTTGCAGAAGCGGGGCCGTATCAACCGTACCGGACAGCGGATGGATTTGCCGCCTTTGTACGAATACATTATCACGGCCATCCCGTCTGAAAAGCGATTGAATATGATGCTTCGGGCGAAACTGCGCTCACTGAGTGCCAACACAGCGGCGTGGCAAGACCAAGACCGCGAACAGGCAGACTTCATCGACATCAGCAACAAATACGGGAATGAAGTCACCGCGGACTATATCAGCGAACATCCAGAATTGGCTTTGCTGCTCGGTCTGAAAGGCGCGGTTCCCGCC
This sequence comes from Bacteroidales bacterium UBA1756, assembly GCA_002314795.1. Taxonomy (GTDB): domain Bacteria; phylum Bacteroidota; class Bacteroidia; order Bacteroidales; family WCHB1-69; genus UBA1756. The sequence continues at coordinate 32,700 of DCHI01000022.1, forward strand.
AGCAAACTGTTGGCGCGAATAGCTATGCTGAGCGTGACTGCCCAGCAAGACATTGTAGATGACTTGATGACGGCATACACCACACTCGAAGCCGAATTGAGACGTATCAACCAATGGGACTTGGAACGGGAATTCCGTGATTTTGAAGCCGAATTTGTAAGGGAAGAACTATTTACAAGCACGGTGGCTAAAACGAAACTCGGCGGCTGCTCTTACCTTACCACCTATAAATGCCGACAGAAGACGTTTCCATACGACTTCAAAACATTGCAAGAACATTGTGAAACAGCGAAGGCAAGGTTTGGAAGTTCGTACAGCGAAAATCCTGCATTGGTCACGCAAGTAAAAGAGTACTATTTGCAGCGCAACAAGTCCGTGCGTGAACGTTTCAAGGAGCGTCACCGACTATTGTTTGAGGGAGCCAAGCGCATTCTCGTGAATTATTGTAACGATGAGATGATGGCGGAAGCGTGGCTGCAAAAAGCACACACTCCTGCAGAAAAATGGAATCCATCATATTTTGGAGATGTGAAAAATCACAAGAAAGAAAAACAAATCATACGCAAACTCATCTCTTTCTCCAATGAATATAACCACTTGAATGACAGAGAAAAGTTAGAAATTTCGCAATTGCAAGAAGAGAAAAAAAGATTGATAGAAATTTTATCAAAAGCAAAGATTGGCTTAGGATATCATAATATCAGCAATCAATTAGCCAATGAAGAGTGTCCCCGAAAAGTAATGGCTGTTTTGCGTGACATTCAATTGGGAAAAGATGAAAAAAACAGGTTTTTACCGAGCAGAGTCGAATTAATATTTGCGTTGACCGCCGTTCACACCGAAATTCGCATCAATATGGTTCACAATAAAAAGTGGAGCAATTACGAACGGCTAAAAGAGATTCTGAATTCTTCATCCTGGTTGCCACGTGCCAATGAATGGAATCGGGAGATAGCCCTCAACAACAATAAAATTGTGGAACGCAAGATTATCATCGGCAATATTTTAGGAGCTTACGTTCATCCCGCCATCGCGGAGTTGAAACCGCGCTTCATCACTTTTTCATTAAAAACAGCATCCCAAACGCAAACGGGGTTGCTGTTACCTATGGATGAATCGAAAATCCGCGAAGCGATAAAGATGGTTTCCCTTCCGCTTCACGAGGGAATGAAGTATGCTAATGATCCGAATACAAGCTATACCATCGCAGGATTGAGCGTCAACTTCTCACTGCTGCCCTTCCGGGTGTCGGATTCCATCCTGAAGTTTATGATTAGCGTGAATGACCATCAAGCCAAAATTTTTGAAAACGATCAATGTTTTGATGCCATCCGCTCCTTTTTCGTAGCGGATGCCGTCCGTTCTATCTACGATAAAGATAAGGAGAAAAAGAGGAAGTCCATCATACACTATCACACGGGGCAATTGGATTTTTCTGATGATCAATTCCAGACCATCATCCAACATCTTTCCCAAATGGATGCTGTCATCATTTTGCCCCGTGAGCAGATTACACACGGGGATGTCAGAACCCTCGTGTCCCGTTCTGAGCAGGATGAAAACGAGCCGTGGGAGACGCTGGATTGGAAAAATGAAAACGAGGTTCCTATGCCGCCCATCAAAGAGAAACTTCTTTTGCGAATAACCGCCCCTATCATACCTGCGTCACAAAAAGGAAATCCCGTGTCTGTCCATTCTGACTATTACCATACGGCAAAGGAAACGATGGCGTTAAAAGGTGCACCACTGAACAGTCGAAATACCTTGGACGCTTTGCGCCGAATCTATATGAAATGGAAAAATTATTATATGCAATCGGCCTCCCAACGAAATTCCTATACTTTAATAAGGAATCTATACAATGTTTGCCGAGAATTACAAATCATCATTGAAAATAAGAGCAAAGCTGCTCAAGTAGTATTTGATCGGAGCGTTGAAGAAAATTTACAAGCCATTCTTGACAGTGAATACCTGGAGCCCAGTGAATTGTATCGGGAGAAATTTGAAGAAGAGATGCTGTTTCTTTCTCCGGAAAAAGATGTGGCACAAGCATTTATCGACTCAATGCCCTGTTCTCCGAAATTAGACGCCATCAAGCAGTGCATTCAAGCTTACATTGACGGCAAAACCGACATTATCAACTCCCCAGAAAAATGGTAATATGAGTTACATTGGTAGAATTGGTGCTGAACGATTAGACGGAAGCAATCCGGCACTTGGTCTGATTGCGGCACAGAAGGATGCGGTTTCCCTGTTGCGCAGCTACACGGATATGCGCCATATCAAGGAGGGAACCGGCTGGGAGTTGGGGGGTGATGGAAAATGGAGATATGAAATATCCGATCCGTTTCACACGACGGCAGAGATTGAGGATCACTTCAAAAAACATTTTGGCGAAGTGCTCAACATCCGTTACTGTATGCGCGACACAACTTTGCTTACGGCTTATCCGGCATTTGAACGACTGCGGTTGTTTGCGATGTACAATCCCGTCAAAAACATCGCGGGGTATTTTTCCCCGAGCAATTATGGAATGATGATTTGTATGGGCACGGCAAGTTCGCCGTTTGAGTTCCAGAGTGAAGGAATCTTGTTGCACGAGGTTCAGCACTTGATACAGAAGGAGGAGAACTTTGCCCGTGGCGGTTCCGGCAGTGGAAGTCGCTATTGGAGGTTGGCTGGCGAAGTAGAAGCGCGGAACGTGTGCATCCGGCACTCGCTCACGGAGGAACAGCGGCGTACCAAGTTGCGCACGGAGACGCAGGACGTGCCGGACGTGGAGCAGATTGTACGGTTTAGGTAGGGGGAAGTGGTTGAGGTCTGCTCTTTCAGTACGAAAAATAAAATCTACAAAAAGTCAGCCATATATGATGGTGATGAACCAAAGATGAGCGACGGCCCGTGGCATCCTGCCAATACATCAAAGGCCATTCTGCTTGTTGCCACAAATATATATTCTGCATCTTGTTAAAAAATCGGCGGCAAAAGCACGAAACTTTTCTATTCTACGCAAAATTGCGTAGAAAACGGATTGTTTTCTACGCAATTTTGAGGAAGGTTGAGGTGGGGGGGGGGAGATAAACTCTACACACTTACTCTCACCGCTTCTTTCAAGGCATCCTCGCTTTGGTGTATTTCTTTCATAAAATCGCACCAACCTTCTGATTCTTGTGGGACTTTGAATGGAATGACACTTATCACTCCTCCTGTCATTCCCTGATAATTATCCCCGATACCAGAAAGTTTGTATTTAGCAATACCTGTAGCTCTTTCAGAAGGATAAACATATCCACCTAATGAAGCATTCATACAGTACATATAAGAGATTACTTGATATAAATCTTCTCTACCAACTGTTCCATATAAATGCTTATATTTGGCATCAAGGATATAATCTTCCCTATAAAAATCGGGATACATTCGCCTACTATTATTGTCAAATAGGGCTTCATCGTTAGGTTTAGCAAACATACGAATGCCACCCTTACTTTCCTTATTCCGCGGATGTTTGAAGCCTTCTTGACAAAGAATCTTATTCAGGTATTCTTCCCAAAGCCAAGCCCCATCAAACAGTACACCATAAACTTTGTCTTTTTCCTGTCCATATTTTAACGAATCGTATCGGAGGATGCGAACACAAAGTTGTTGTATATCTCTGTACTTTAAGAAAAATGGATGTATTTTGGGTTTTCTGTTTGCATTCAGAACTTTCTCCCTATCTCGTTGATTATAAGTAGGGGTCGCCTGCATAATTTGGAAAACGCAATCCAAGGTATCTTGATCGTTTTGCAAAATAGAAGCCCCATATGGATGTCGCTTTATAAACTCAATCGTATGGCGAATCAATTGAGTGACAGAATTGTCATAAGAGTGTTCGCGAGTATGGTAGCTCACGCACCCTTTAAAAGGGATGTCTTTTTGAATAAAACGATTTACATCTATGGTACCGCGAACACGTGAATCATCATAATCCCGTGTCTGATACTCTTTATAAAGACCTTGCGATAACGCATTCTTCAACATAAACGGGAATAGGAACAATAGAAAATCCAATATTCTATCATCCTGGTTTGAAGAATGTTCTAAAGAAAAGACATTAATTGAGAAGACTTTAAACAGCATATGATACAAGAAATAATCTTGACCACACTCATCAACTTCGCCATTTTGTTTTTTATGCGTAAATCTGGAATGAATACTAACAGAAGTATCGTTTACTCCTACAAATCCCATTAGATTTCCCGTACTAACCTTTAATTTGGTGCAATTCTGTCCATCGAAAGTTGCATCTTTGATAGACAGAATCGACAAATTGCCGATACCGTCTTTGATATCTCTTAAAGAATGAGGGAAAACTAAAAGGTCAGGAGAATTTTGCAAATTGCCGATATTGGCAATTTGCAAAACATCCCGTATCGCATTATCATTCTCTATAGTATAGCTTGCGCAATTATCCGTCAAATGAATAACTTTGTTGCTCATAGTACACTATTTCTTTACAACCTTTCCTTCAACTTTTTCGTACATATCCTTAAGCTCAAATGCGGGTTGAAGTTTTTCCTCCAAATCAACACTTGCATTTGGCGTTCCACGAAGATATTCAAATAACAAGCCTTTGATGTGATTTTCCCATAAGTTTGTCCAAGAAAGCTCAGTGAGTTGTCCCTTTTCAAGATAGTTTTCAAGTTTCAAATAATAAGCTGCACCAATTTGGTATGCTGAACTAAGGCCTTGAATTGTGAGAATGCAATTGTTAAGATTGGTCATTCGTTTAATGATATCTTCCGAGAATTTGCTTAACTTTCCATTTTCCTCAATCATACCCACTCTTGATTCTGCTGAAATCTCTTTGAACGCAAAACGACGACGCATAGCAAAATCCATACTTTCCACACTGCGATCAATATCATTCATTGTGCCAATGATATAAACATTTTCCGGGACATAAAAGCCATCGCAAAAGTCATCATCTTCATCAATAAGATTTTGATATTGAGTTTTCACTTTCAAGTTTTTTCCTCTATAACCAGGATCAATGGAGAAGAAAAGCTCTCCGAAAATTTTAGAAATCTCACCACGGTTGATTTCATCAATGATGAAGACAAAATTACGATGAGTTTCTTCTTGGATGAATGCGCCCTCCTTGTATTGTACCAATCCCAAATTTTCAATCATATATTTTACAATTGCTTTCCTATAGTTATCGTGTCCCCCACTGGGAACGCCTTTCCCTCCCTTATAAATCCGATACAATTGTTCTTTGCTAAAGAATTTAGATTGTCCAACAATCCATGTTTTTTGTCCCACTTGAGATTGGTCTTCGTACGTTCGTTCTGCCAAGCCTGTGCCAGTAACATTCAATTCTAGTTTTATGATATTGTTGCCCGACAGCATTGGTACATCAATAACTGTTTCATTATTTAATTTTTCCACCAATTTATCCCAAACTTCATCAAAATTATCGGCCGCACCAGACTTATTGCATTTCAGTGCTTTTTTACAAAACTCCTTAAATGCCCCATCTCTTCTTTCAAAGCCCACATTTCCATTATCGTCTTGAATAGGACGAAGACCTTCTACAAAATCAGTGTAATCGTATGAAGGATGGAACTGAACAAAAGCGCATTGTTCTTCAAATTGCTTTTTTTCATCGGGAGTAAAATCTTTTTCCTCTTTCACACTACCAAAAATCATTTGCTGAGCAATTTGCTGTGCCAAATAGGTTTTCCCTGTGCCAGGAGCGCCAGTAAGAATGAGGTTGTGATTAGTTTCTAACAATTCCTTTGTTGATATTAACATATGATTATTCATTTCATATTGCTTCTTTAATTCATTGATTTTCAATCTTCCAAATTCTTCATCAATACCATAAATGGACAATTGTACAATTCCACTGCAACAATGTTCTTTAACACCACTTGTCTTGACACTTGTCTCTTTAACAAAATAGGTCCACCTACCAACGTTTATACGTTGCCCCCAATCTTCTTCCCCATTTTCTAAATTCTCATAATAAACAGGCGAATCATTAAACCGGACAATTCCACTATCATAGTCATGTCTATTACTTTGAATTACATTTTGTAATACTGAATACTGTTTCGTTTCCAGCAAGCATTGGACGACTTGCCCATAAGCAAATATTTTATCCCCATATGTCAGTAGTAAACAATCGTTTTCTTTTATTTCGGAAATGATTCCTAGCGTGTTTGATACAGTCCGGTTATCCTGAATGGAATATCTTTGTTGTGTAAGCCAACAATTATGCTGTAAAGCATATTTAAAACATTCTCTGTCTGTCACTTTTGCAATCCAATAATTCATAGTAATACATTTAAAACCTTATTAACATTTTTTTACTCCTCGTCCTCCCCCCCCTCCGCACCCTGCGAAGCCCATTAAACAGAATCCGAAAGGGGAAAAACAACGCCGCAAATTTACGCATTATTTTCTCATTTCCAACAGTTTAGCGAGATTTTTATGGAATTTATGGGGGGGTAATTGATTGATATTCAATATATTATACAAGTAACGAACGCCAAATAATCTTATTGAAATCTCTTCCAAAGAATAACACTGATGCAAGAAACGGGGAATTCAATAGTTCGTACCGTGCCGCACTTGTACTATCGTGCGATTCCCGCGGAGAAGGCACTTGAATAACCCTTTTCCGAGAAATCCCCATATACTTTCTGTAAAGATTCTGGAGACTGCCCAGTTTCATAAATCAGCAAGGAATTGTCCTCTCCTTTTTTTACAGTGAGGCTAAAAGCACAATCATAGCTATAGGTGTAGTCGTGGAGATAGTTGTTGTGCATTAGAAACCAAATCGGTGTGTGACATAATCACAGTCGAATTGAGTCCAATGGGAGGGCGCATTTTTGAACACATAACAGCGGGAATGCTCGGGAACAGATTCTAACAAGAAATATTCTTCATAGTAAAGACTTCTTGCAAATTGCTCAACGCCAGAATGATTGTCAATCTCAGATACTTTTAATTTGGGAACCATTATTATTTTTATAAAAGAAAATTACTAGTGATGCAATAATTTTGGAATAAACATTATAAGTTATTGATTTATTGTGTATTGATAGCGGTTTTCTCGTTTTTGATTTCAATTTGATTTCTATATTACCACCCCTTTATCCCCTCC
>DCHI01000009.1 GCA_002314795.1 Bacteroidales bacterium UBA1756
GAAAAAATTTCGTGCGGTAGCCGTGCGTAAAATCGAGTTTGCAACCGAAAGGAATGTTTTTTTTCCTACTTTTGCATCTTTTTTAGCAGAAAATGGCAATTGCATTAGAATAAAAGATGAAAAGTGATTCCTTGGATTTGTATGCGTCCGTGGCCGACGAGTCGTTGGAACGGGTTTTTATTGAAGCGGGCGTAAAAGCGGGATTCCCAGTCCCTTCTGGCGATGATATCTCGCAGTCGTTAGACCTGAACCGTGTGCTGGTACAGCACCCGGCCGCCACCTTTTATGCCCGCGTGGTCGGCTCCTCTATGCGCGACGCCGGCGTGGACGAAGGCGACATCTTGGTCATCGACCGAGCCTTGGAACCTCAGAACGGAAGTATGGCCGTCTGCTTCATTGACGGCGAGTTCACTCTCAAATTCATCTATTTGGATGAAAAAGAAAAAGGAGTCGTCTGGCTTCGTCCCGCCAACGACGAATTCCCGCCCATCCGCGTTACCCCCGAAAATGACTTTACCGTCTGGGGCATAGTTAGTTATACTATTAAGTGTCGTCTTAAAAAATAAAATGTTCGCCCTCGTCGATTGCAACAACTTCTTTGTCAGTTGCGAACGGGTTTTCCGGCCCGAACTCCGCAATCGTCCCGTGTGCGTGCTTAGCAACAACGACGGCTGCATCGTTGCGCTCTCCAATGAAGCCAAGGCCATCGGGTTGAAGCGGGGCAGTCCGCTTTTCAAAGTTCGTGACATCGTCCGGACTTACGGGGTGACCGTCTTCTCGTCCAACTATTCGTTGTACGCCGGACTTTCGGCACGGGTAATGCGCGTTCTGTCAGAATCTTATCCCGATATAGAAATCTATTCCATTGACGAGGCCTTTGTGGATTTGGAGGGACTTCCGATTGAGGAACTGCCCGCTCGTATGATGGAATTGAAACGCAAAATCCAGAAATGGACGGGAATTCCTGTCAGCATCGGCATCGCCGAAACGAAAACGTTAGCCAAAGTGGCGGGCCACTATGCGAAACATTATGCCGGCTACGGTGGCGTCTGTATGATTGATACCGATGAAAAACGGAAGAAGGCGTTGCAACGGCTTCCCGTAGGCGAGGTCTGGGGCGTGGGACGCCGCTCGCAACCCAAGTTGGACGCTATGCACATCTACACAGCGTGGGATTATGTGCAAATGAGTGAAAACTGGGTGCGCCACCACTTTTCTACCATCGGGGTGCGTACCCGCAACGAACTGATGGGACTCCCGTGCGTCGAGACCTCCGAAATTGAAACCAAGCAAAGTATTTGCACCAGCCGCTCGTTCGGCGAAACGGTTTCTGAAAAGGAACAGTTGCTTTCATCTATCGTCTATTTTACGACGGCCTGTGCCCAGAAACTCCGCGCGCAGCACACCGTCGCCAATATTTTGTCCATCTTTGCTTCCACCGACCGTTTTAAGACGGAACTTCCTCAGTATAGGCCGTTTGCGACAATCAAACTTCCGGTTCCAACCGCTGACACATCGGAGTTGATTGCCTACGCGACGAAATTGCTGGACGGAATCTATCGCCCGGGTTTCCTCTATAAGAAAGCCGGAGCCATCGTTTCCGGAATTATGGATGATGCCGCCGTTCAGCAAAACCTGTTCGATGTGGTAGAAAATCGCGACAAACGGCAGAATCTGTTCCGCGCCATCGATCGTCTCAATTCGGGTGGAAATGGAGGGACAGTCCATTTTGCGGCGCAAGGAACCAACGAGCGGTGGCAGTCGCGAAAGGACCACGTCAGTCCCGATTATCTCAACGATATCAATGGCCTTTTGAAAGTGAAATAATTTTTAATAATTTGATTTAGAATAATATATGAAAAAGATGAAAAGATTTTTTGGATGGATGGCTTTGTCCTGTTTGTTTACCGTTGCTTCGGCACAGGTAGTCCCGATGGAGGAAGCCGCCTCGACGGCCCGTTCCCTGTTTCTGTCACAAGGCAAGACGCTGACGCGTTGTGCTCGCGTGGAGGTCCGCGAGAGTGATACGTTGTTTTACATTTTCAATGCTTCGGACGCTTTTGCCGTGGTGAGCGCCGATTACCGGACGCCGGCACTGTTGGCGTTTTCCGATGAGGTCTCTTTTTCCGACTCCGAAATCTCGCCGGCAGCTCAAATGTGGCTCGACCATTATGCCCGTCAATTGCAGCAGTTGCGTCAGATCCCTTATGTGGAAAAAAGCAAGAAGCACCCGAGTGCGCTTGTCAAGGGAAACGAAATTGCGCCGATGCTCCGTTCCAAGTGGGGACAGGGTTTTCAATATAATTATTATTGTCCCAAAGATGTGGCTGGCGAAGGTGGCCGCGTGGTGACGGGCTGTGTGGCGACGGCGATGGCCGAGCTGATGTATTATTTCCGCTTTCCCACGTCTGGAACGGGGAGCTATTCCTACACGGATGAAACTTACGGCGTGCAGTCGGCGGATTACGCAAATGCTGTATATGATTATGGTGCAATGTGCAATCATCCTACGCGCGTCAATGCCGAAATTTCAAAGTTGATGTACCATTGTGGCGTTGGTGTGGATATGGTCTATGGGGTGAATGGTTCTGGAATGTACAACCACAGTGCGGCGGACGTTTTGAAAAATCATTTCAAATTTTCTCCCGAAACGCGCTATCTTTTTCGCGATTCTACTACGTTGAATTGGGACAGCGTCATCGTCGCTCATTTGCAACGTTCCGTTCCTCTTTATTATGCGGGATGGAGCGTCCCGAATATCGACGGGCACGCGTTTATTTGCGATGGATATCAAACCGTAGACAGTGCCTACTATTTCCATTTTGATTTCGGATGGGACGGGAGCAGCAACGGCTATTTTTATACGAATGCGTTGAATGTGGCAGGAACGCATTTTAATCTGGCACAGGAACTTATCATCAATGCTTACCCCGATACGACGTTGTATGAGTACCCCGCTGTGCAACCGTCAACAGGTACGATGGTGCTTACTTCCCGCAGTGGCTCCTTTACGGTGGGAAGTTATGGTGGAAACGTCGTTACTTCGCCGGCGGACTACACGTGGATCATCCGTCCGGAGGTGGAAAATATGACTTCTATCTCATTGCAAACCAATGTGAAAATTATGGAAGGAGATACGCTTTTTGTCACGGCAGGAAGCCCCTCCATATCCCCGATGTCGTTGACAGGTGACACGAACTTTACGGTTGCTTGGAACTGTTCGGAAATCACTTGCCGTTTTGTCAGCAGTGCCTCCGAAACCGAAAGTTTCCTGGATGTTTCGTACGTTGCCAATTCCCCACTTTTCTGTTCCGGAACGCCTCTGACAACAGCAACTTCTGGCACGATTACGGACGGAAGTGGCGAAAGTGACTACGATCCGATGACTTATTGTGGTTTCAAAATCAAGGTTTTGGGTTATCCGGCGGTGCGTGTCACGTTCCACGAATTTGATTTGGAGGAGGACCACGATTTTCTGCACGTGTATCGTTATCAAGGGACTACAAACTATTATCTTACTTCGTTGACCGGAACGTTTGAACCGGGGACGGAGATGACGTTTGAAAGCGGGCGGTTGCTTTTTGTTTTTGAAAGTGACGAAGAGAACGAGGCCGCCGGTTTCAACTTCGACTTCGTCGGAACGACGGAAATTAGTGTTGCGGATGTGGAGGCGGTCGCTGTTTCGGTTTATCCGAATCCTGCGTCTGAAAGTGTTTCGGTGGAATGGAATTCACCGCAGCTTCCGTCTGAATATCAAATTGTTGATGTCTGCGGCAGAACGCAGTCCGTTTACAAAGTGACGGAAAGCACAACAGAACTGGATCTTTCGGAATTGCCCAAAGGAATCTATTTGCTTCGTGTGATTTCTGATGGGAAATGTGTGGCCGTTCGCAAGGTCGTTCGTCAGTAACCTTTGTGATTTGTCCATCCGAAATTTTTTCAAATATTTTATGTAAATTTGCCGCCGCAAAATCAAGAACTTAATTGTATGGCAGAAAACGACTTATTGCAGAAACTTGAGGATATTCACAACCGTTGGTTGCAAATTGCTGACGAAATCACCCAGCCCGACGTGATGTCGGATATGAAACGCTATATCAAACTGAACAAGGATTACAAGGACTTGCAGTCGGTTGTAGAAGCGTACAAAAAATACAAGAATATTATTGGAAACATTGCCAGTGCCAAGGAAGTTCTTCAGAATGAGAAAGATGAGGAATTTCGTGCAATGGCAAAAGAGGAACTCGACCAACTTTTGGTGGATCGGGAAACGACCGAAGAAGACATTCGTTTGCTGTTGCTTCCCAAAGATCCGCAGGATGGAAAGAATGCTCAGGTTGAAATTCGTGCCGGCACCGGTGGCGACGAAGCAAGTATTTTTGCCGGTGACCTTTTCCGTATGTACCAGCATTTCTGTGACCGCAAGGGTTGGAAAGTCGAGATTATCTCTATGACGGAAGGAACCGTTGGCGGCTACAAGGAAATCGTTTTTCTCGTTTCTGGCGAAGGCGTTTATGGCTTGATGAAATATGAATCGGGCGTACATCGTGTGCAGCGAGTGCCGCAAACGGAACAGCAGGGTCGTGTCCATACGTCCGCGGCTTCCGTGGTTGTTCTTCCCGAAGCGGATGAGTTCGACGTTGAATTGAAAATGAGTGATATTCGTAAGGATACGTATTGCGCGTCCGGTCCTGGTGGCCAGTGCGTCAACACGACCTATTCTGCCGTCCGTCTTACGCACATTCCCAGTGGTATTGTCGTCGCCATTCAGGATGAAAAGAACCAGATTCGGAATTTGGAAAAGGCAATGAGCGTGCTTCGTACGCGTCTGTTTGAACGCGAGTACCAAAAATATCTGGACGAAATCTCCTCCAAACGCAAGACGATGGTTTCCACGGGTGACCGTTCTGCCAAAATCCGCACGTACAACTATCCCCAAAACCGCGTCACCGACCACCGTATCAACCTCACAATGTACAACCTCATCGGCTTTATGAACGGTGACATTGAGGAAACGATTGAAGCACTGCAGGTTGCTGAAAACGCCGAACGTTTGAAAGAGGCGTACGCGTAGTCTGATTATTTCTGTCCGCTAAGACCTTTCACAGAACATAAAATTGGGGATGAACTCCTTTGCGGAATTCAGCCCTTTTCGTTACCTTTGCTTCTGCGACCAAACATTATTTTTCTCCCGTCGTATTTAACCGTTTCTCATTGATTATCAGGAAGTCCAAGAATTGAAGTTGGTGATTTTGAGGGGGCTACCATTCTAAAGCCCAATAGATTATATTTGGGGAATTTCTGTCAATAGCGACCCCACAATTATAACCGTGCTTGAGTCGCGATGGCAACAATTCCCATTCGTATAGTTTTTTATCATCTGAAGTCAATCTGTGACCAGTCTTTATTGTAAAAATCTCGTAAGTATTTGGTAAAGAACAGAGTGTGGTGTCGTATTGAATACTGATTTGATGCTCAAATTCATTAAAATGTGGCAATAATGATGAAACATCAGCAATTTTTTCGTACGCTTTTCTTATAGAAAGCGAATCGAATTGTTTCAATAATTCATATTCGTCCCCTATAATAAAATAATTAATATCGCTGGCATTGAATGCGTTTGGTGCTGTCTGACGATAATGATTAATCAGTTTGTTTTTCGCAACAGTATCTTGACAACTGTAGTATTCAATAAGTGACTTCGTTGCAAACATACACAAGGAACTATTATTAAATGATTTAGGGGTTCCAACGATACTCGTAAATTCTAATTTGTCAAAAAAAACATCATCATTTGGGAAAAAAGAATACAGACTGTCTGGAATGGCATACTTTTCCCTCATCATTGTTCTATTAATATTTTGACAGGATGTGATGGTTATGCTCGCAAAAAGTATGCTAATTAGAAAAAAATTCACTTTCATCATATAACGAATTATAACATTTTTGAAAAAGTTTGAAAAATAGGAACTAATAGTTGTCTCACAACATCCTTCGTTGACATTTTTGAATAATTATACTCTCGGTGTTCGTAGGATGTAATTGTGTATCTATTGGTTAAAGGGGATTGATGATACTTCTCATTTCTATATGGCATCGCTTTGTACGATGAAATGAAACCTTTAGGGACATAAGTGTAATTGTATGTTTTTTCCACTATCTCATTTCTTTCCGTGAATGTAAAAGAGGCTGGCCCCATTGCATCAGGCATTATTTGAGTGGTT
>DCHI01000058.1 GCA_002314795.1 Bacteroidales bacterium UBA1756
AGTGACAGCAGAATCACCGTCATCATCAGAATATTTTTTTATGTAATAAAGCGAATTTCCCTTTTTAATGGATATCTCAACTACATACTTTCCGTTGATATACTTTGTACCTAATTCAATAAATTCTTGAGGATTCGGAAGAATTTTTGTAGAAATGGTCTCGGAAATACGAACCATTGTCTCATCTAAATTGTCAACTCCAACGACCGAACCATCATCCTCTACGCCAATGTAGAGAATTCCGCCTTGCGTATTTAAAAACGCAACCAATTCTTTTTCAATGGTTTCGTTGTAAATACGTTTGAGTTCTACCGTGTCAGTTTCTTTGAATTGCATTGAGTTGAGTTCGTAAGGTTCGTAAAGTTTGTAAAGTTTATAAAGTTCTTTAGGGTTGTAAGGTTTAGTGACCGGTGCTGCCGAAGCCATTGGCGGCACGTTCGGTTTCCGATAGTTCATTGGCTGGCTCCCATTCGACTATTTCGTGCTTGGCGACGACCAACTGCGCCACACGGTCGCCATCGTGCACGGTAAACGGTTGGTCGGAGAGGTTGACGAGGGCGACTTTGATTTCGCCGCGATAATCGGCATCGATGGTTCCCGGCGCATTGATGACGGTGACACCGTTTTTGATGGCCAGCCCGCTTCTGGGACGGACCTGCGCCTCATAGCCCTTCGGCAATTCAATGAACAAGCCGGTTGGAATCAACGCCCGCTGCAAAGGAGGCATCGTGACCTCTTCAGAAAGATTGGCACGCAAGTCCATTCCAGCCGACAATTCCGTTGCAGCCGCTGGCAGCGGATGTGCCGAATTATTAAGGATTTTACACTTCATACTATCGAGCAAAAATAGTTTGCAAAGGTACAATAATAATTTGTAATTGTCACTATTTCAAACCAATGAAAACATTTATGAAAGATGAAATGTCATCCGTCTGTCACCCGCAAAAAAAGACTGATGGATAGTTTTTTTCACTCACATTTTTGCGTATAAAATTTATTGTACTTTTGCCGAAAATTTTAAAAGTCGCCCGAAAAAGTGTGATATTATACTAAAAAGTCGCCCGAAAAAATGTTAACAAATTGATTTATAATAATATGTATAAAAAAACAAAAAAAGGAGGCCGAAACCTCCTTTTTTATGATGAAAAGTGACTACTAATATTTGTAGAAACCTTCGCCGGTTTTGCGTCCGAGCAAACCAGCACGTACCATCTTTCTTAACAATGGATGAGGACGGTATTTCGGATCGCCGAATTCTTTGTAAAGGACTTCCATAATGGCGAGGTTGACATCGTTGCCAATCAAGTCTGCCAAAGCAAGCGGACCCATCGGATGATTAGCACCCAGCATCATACATTTGTCGATGTCTTCTGCGCTGGCGATGCCGTCTGCCAAAATACCAACCGCCTCGTTAATCATCGGGATCAAGATACGATTGACGACGAAACCAGGAGCTTCGTTGACCAAGACGGGCGTTTTGCCGATAGAAGTAGCCAACTCAACGATTTGGTTGCAAACTTCTTCGGAAGTCACCTGTCCCTTAATCACTTCTACCAAAGCCATACGGTCGGCGGGATTGAAAAAGTGCATACCGATGAATTGCGCCGGACGAGCGGTGCAAGCAGCGATTTCGGTAATGGAAAGTGAGGAGGAGTTGGTTGCGAAAACGGTTTCCGGTTTGCAAATCTTATCCAATTCCATAAAAACGTCTTTTTTGAGCTGCATATCTTCCACCGCAGCTTCAATCACGAGGTCGGCATCAGCAAAAGCGGCGTAATCCGTTGTGGTGGTGATGTTTTTCAAGATAGCGTCAACGGCTTCCTGAGTCATCTTGCCTTTTTCAACTAATTTACCATAACCTTTTGCAAATGAAGCCATTGCTTTGTCCAAGCTGGCCTGTGTTCTACTTTTCATAACAACGGGCATCTTAGCAGCAAACGCTTTTACGATACCTTTTGCCATTGTTCCAGTTCCAATAACACAAATTTTCATAATATAAGTTTTTGATTTTAAATTAAATACAAATAATTATTCGTTTTTAAAAGACGGTTTTGCCTTTGTCAAAAAAGCAGTCATCCCCTCTTTCTGGTCCTTCGTGTCGAAACACATTCCGAAAACCTTGTTTTCATACGCAATGGCTTCGTCGGCTTCTAAGTCGTATTCCGCATTGATGCAGAGTTTTGCGTAACGGACAGCAATCGGGGCCATTGCACAAATCTTGGCTGCCAGCGCTTTCGCTGCGTCCATCAATTCGGCTTGCGGATATACGGCATTGACCAAACCAATTCGCAACGCTTCGTCTGCACGAATGACCTTTCCCGTATAAATCATCTCTTTAGCATAACCCATTCCAATCAACTTGGCCAAGCGGTAAGTCCCTGAAAAACCGGGAATGATTCCGAGTCCGACCTCGGGCTGTCCGAACTTGGCATTATCGGAGCAAATGCGGATGTCGCACGCCATAGCCAATTCGCAACCGCCGCCCAAAGCGAAACCGTTGACGGCAGCAATAACCGGAATATCAAGCACTTCGATTTTACGAAAGACTTTTGCGCCCAAACGTCCAAAGTTTTCACCTTCTTCCGCGTTGAGGTTCTGCATTTCGGAAATATCTGCGCCAGCGACAAATGATTTTTCACCGTCACCAGTGATAATCAAGACTTTCACATTTGAATCGATATGGTCGATAAAATCGTCCAATTCTTTCAAAATGGTGGAATTAAGTGCGTTTAATGACTTCGGAGCAGAGATAGCTAACGTGCAAATCCCGTTTTCAATATTAGCTTTTAAGAATTCCATTATTCTTAACTATAAACTATTAATTATAAATTGTTAATTGCTACAGCTGCATCGGTTTCAAATCGGGAGCGATAATCAGGGTAGCTTCCGTAGCGGCCTGAACATCTTCAACCGTGAATTCGGGATGGAGTTCCTTGAGAACGATTCCTTTCGGAGTGACTTCCATCACACCCATTTCGGTAATGATGAGGTTCACCTGACCTTTAGCCGTAAGCGGGAGGTTACATTTTTTCAAAATTTTCGGATTGCCTTTCTGCGTGTGTTCCATCGCGAGGATGACACGTTTAGCACCGACGATGAGGTCCATAGCGCCGCCCATACCGGGAGTCAACTTGCCAGGAATCATCCAGTTAGCCAAGTCACCTTCTTCATCCACCTGCATAGCGCCGAGGATGGTTGCATCGACGTGACCGCCACGAATAATGCCGAAAGAGGTAGCTGAACTGAAAGAAGCAGCACCATCAACAGCGGTGATGAAACCGCCACCGGCGTTAATCATATTCTGGTCTTCTTTTCCTTCTTCCGGAGTCGGGCCCATACCAATCATTCCGTTTTCGGTTTGAAGAGTAACGGTTACACCTTCCGGCAAAAAGTTAGGAATCATCGTGGGGATTCCAATTCCGAGGTTTACAATGTCTCCGTCGTGAAGCTCAAGAGCTGCACGTCTTGCAATGGTTTGACGAATTTCATTCTTGTCCATAGTAAAACTGTTTTTATATTATTTTTTATTGTTGAATTTTATTGTCGATTTAAAAAAACACGGCTGCAAATGTACGATTATTTTCAATACAAGCCACAGATTATTTCATCCATCGGAACATCGTTCGGTTCGGTTGGTATTTTTTCAAGTAGTTGAAAATCAAAGCAAATGCCGATTTTTCTCGTAGAATGATGTTGCGACAGAAAGCGGTCGTAATAACCTTTGCCGCGTCCTAAGCGGTTTCCCTTTTTATCAAAAGCCATTCCCGGAACGACAATTAGGTCGTAGCCGCCTTCGTACGGATGGTTTTTCGGCTCTAAAATGTCAAAGTCACCGACGACGAAAGGCGTGTCCGGCGTAAGTTCCACGGGAACAATGTCGTCACCGACGACCGTTGGCAGAATGACGCGCTTGCTTTGACGCCATTTTTCAATCAAGCCGCTCGTGCGTACCTCGTCGGGAAGCGAGCTGTACAACATCACCGTTTTAGCAGAAACGAAGGCGGGATGCGCTTCGAGCACCGCGATGACTTTCTCCGATTTCTCATCCAACTGCTGCGGGCTATGACGTTTTTTCATAACACGGACATAGCTGCGAAGTCCCGGCTTGGTTTTCTGATACTCCCCTATCCACTTTTCCAAACATTCCGTACGAAGCCGATACTTTGCCATCTGCGATTCGATAAATTCTTCGCTATACTGCGTTTCACAGAAGCCGTTTCCTCTTGCCACAAAAGTTCCATCATCCAGATTATCAAATATTTCCAAATAATTTTGATAAAATTGCTGATTCTGTTCCAAAAGGTCGAGCAAATCGGCGATTCCGGCTTCGAACGATTCTCCAGATGGAAACCTATAACGTGACTTCATCTTTTTATAAAAACAAAAATTATAAAGAAATAGCTTTCCGTATTTTAACCAACTTTTCCATAAGAGGACGCAACTCACTCAATGGCAACATATTGGCACCATCCGACAGGGCTTTGGACGGCTCGGGATGCGTTTCTATGAAAAGTCCGTCGAAACCGACGGCTACGCCTGCACGGGCAATGGTTTCAATCAGTTCGGGATGGCCTCCCGTGACTCCTGCCGGCTGGTTGGGTTGCTGCAACGAATGGGTACAGTCAAGCACGACAGGACAACCGACGGCCTGC
This sequence comes from Bacteroidales bacterium UBA1756, assembly GCA_002314795.1. Taxonomy (GTDB): domain Bacteria; phylum Bacteroidota; class Bacteroidia; order Bacteroidales; family WCHB1-69; genus UBA1756. The sequence goes on from DCHI01000058.1 coordinate 4,653, forward strand.
ATTGCCTTAACTCCCCGAAAATCAACGACTAAGTCCTGATAGCCGAAGGTCGTTCCGCGCTCTGTCAGCATCACATTGGGATTGCCGGCATCGCGGACTTTTTCTGCTGCAAATCGCATCGATTCGGGAGAAAGGAACTGTCCTTTTTTGATATTGACCATCTTTCCCGTTTTGGCCGCCGCCACAAGTAACGTGGTTTGTCGGCACAAAAAAGCCGGTATCTGAAGGATGTCCGCCACGGTCGCGGCCTTTTCCGCCTCTTCTTCCGTATGAATGTCGGTAACGATTGGAAGGTGAAGTTCGGACTTCACGTCGGCCAAGATTTGCAAGGCGGCCTCGTCCCCAATTCCCGTAAACGAGCGCAAAGACGAGCGGTTTGCCTTGCGGTAGGAGGCCTTAAAAAAGTAGGGAATTCCCAGATCACGGCAGACGGAAGCCACCTCGCGGGCGACGCACATCGTCACTTCGCGATTTTCAACGACGCACGGTCCAGCGATTAAAAAGAAATTACCTTTGGGAGAAATCAGGTCGGTGTAATTCATAGTTTACGTTTAAAGGGAGTTCACGAATAATCAGTTCGCTTTGCTATTACGAAGTTCCTTGATTTCGGCAAGGAGTTCCTCACGTTCAACGGCGTGACGAATACTGATAAGCAGCCGATTGAGGTCCAAGGGTTTTGGAATACAATCGTAAGCACCTAATTTCAAAGCATTTGACACTTGGTCAACGGTAATATGAGCGGAAACCATAATGACCGGGAAATCGTATTTTTCCTTGATTCGAGGCAGGGTTTCAAATCCGTCCATTCCAGGCATTTTCACATCCAGCAAGGCAAGGGAAACGGGTTCAGTCGCTGCTTTTTCAAGTGCTTCCAAGCCGCTTCCTGCTTCACAAACCGAATAATTTTCGTATTCCAAAATTTCTCTGATGACCCCACGGACAGACGGTTCATCATCGATGACCAATATTTTATTCATTCAAAAAAATTTTTGTGAGATGAGAAAAAAAATGGACAATGCGTTTGATTGTCCATTTTTCTATTTGCATATTAAATGATTAACCTTGAATGAGATAGTCAACGAAAAGAGCGGGTGTATGAACGCGTTCCGGTTCAATATTACCTGTCTTAACGATTTCCTTAGCTTCAGCAATGACGAGGTCGGCAGCCGTTGCCATCATCGGGTTAAAGTTCTGGGTGGTACCTTTGTAAATCAAGTTGCCGTCTTCGTCGGCGATGTTAGCACCGAGGATGGCCATATCGGCGTGAAGCGGTTTTTCGAGCAAATATTCTTTACCATCGATGGTGATTTTTTGCTTGCCTTCTTCTACGACCGTACCGATTCCGGTAGGAGTAAGCACGCCACCGAGGCCGGCGCCACCAGCGCGAACTCTTTCAGCCAACGTACCTTGAGGTGAGAATTCAACTTCGAGGGTTTTGTCATTGAAACCGGCGACTGCCAACGGATTGGTTCCCATATGGGACAAAATCATTTTTTTGACTTTACCAGCAGCAATGAGACGACCGCTTCCCTTTTCCGGATAAGCAGCATCATTGCAAATGAGTGTGAGGTCTTTGGCGGGCCCATTGGCGATGGCTTCAATCAATTTGATTGGCGAACCGACGGACAAGAAACCGCCCACCATAATTGTCATACCGTCCTTTACCATTGCGGCGGCTTCTTCTACAGAGATTAATTTCTTCATATTGATAATGTTTAAATTGTTATTTCAAGAAAGATTGCGCTTTTCAAAAGCGGCGGCAAATATAGCATTTTTATTTCAGACGGGAACCCCCTTTTTCAGAAAAAAGAGCAGAGGTTTTTCTTGAGCGGCAATTTCTTGAAAACGGCCTGAAATTGAAAATAAAGCCGTACTTTTGCGCTCCGATTTTTTAATGGCAAAACGCTTGAAAATCAGTAACCATCAGGATGGCATCTTTTATGAATAAAATGACTTTTCCACTTTCCTTCGACCAACAATCGATTCGCATGGAAGGCATCGCAAATGCCCGTGAATTAGGCGGTTACGTAATGGCCGATGGGCGACGTATCCGGCACGGACTGCTCCTTCGCAGCGGGAATCTTCTACCCGGAACCGATGCCGACATTGAACGGCTCGCCAACGTCTATCACGTCGTCCACGTTTGTGACTTTCGGAGCGAAGCGGAAGTCCGTCACGCGCCCGACAAGGATGTCCGTGGCTCTGACAACCTCCATTTGCCCAGCATAGACCCGACCAATGATGACTGGGCCGGCACCGAGTTGGCGGAAGTGGCACGCAACTTCACCCCGGAACGGATGGTGAAAGCCGCTCTCACTTACGAAGCCAAGTACCTCACACTCAATATGTACCCGTCGTTGGTTACAAACGAATACACGCAATTGCAGTACGCCACTTTTCTCAACTACGTGGCTAAAACAACCGACGGTGCCGTTCTATGGCACTGTTCCCAAGGGAAAGACCGTACGGGATGGGGCGCTGCCTTCGTATTAGCTGCCCTCGGGGCGAGCCGCGAACTGATTGTCGAAGACTTCGATATGTCCAACATCTTCTATCAGGAACTGTTAGACGACCTCATCGGACGGCTCGTTGCAGCGGGTGGCCAAGAGGAAGACATTGACGTGCTCCGCGCTTTCATCGGTTGCAGTCGCAAGAACTTCATCGCTACCTTGGATATTATCGACCGCGTTTACGGTTCTATGCACAAATACCTCAACAACCAATTGTGTCTTACCGACGAAGAAATGGCCAAAATGCAGGCCCACTATCTTGAATAGTTTTTTGACCTTAAAAAGAAAAAGAACATTATGAACAATCCTCTCAATACAGAATTATTAGACAGAGCCATCCTATTTGCCGTCAAGGCACACGCAGGAACAGAACGCCGCGGCAAAGGATTTCCGTACATCATCCACCCTTTGGAAGCGGTAGAGATTGTTGCTACCATCACCACAGATCAGGAATTGTTAGCTGCTGCCGCCTTGCACGATGTCATTGAAGACACCGACTGCACCGTCGATGAAATCCGCGCCGAATTTGGCGACCGCGTGGCCCGTCTCGTGGCCAACGAAAGTGACGCACCGATTGCCGAAGGTGAGAACGAAGCCGACACGTGGCGTGCCCGCAAGCAAGCCGCCCTGGACCGTCTGCGCAACGCCGACCGCGACACCAAAATCGTGACTATCGGAGACAAGTTATCAAATATGCGAGCGATGGCACGCGATTATGACGAAATCGGAGACAAACTTTGGAACCGATTCCACGAAACAGACCCGAAGGCACACGCTTGGCGTTATCGTGCTCTTTCACAAGCACTTTCCTCATTGAACGACACGGCTGCGTACAAGGAATTCGACCGCTTGGTAGAGGAAGTTTTTACGAAAGCGTGTAAGGGGTAACCTTTTATTCTACTCGAACCTTTCGTTCAACCAAGTTTCAATCGCTTTTAAAGCCGACGGGGCGATAGTCTGCTCAATGTCGCCATACTCCGATACGGCTCCCGTTTTGCATTCCTGAAAAAGGTGATTCAGCCCCGGAAGTGTCTGACAAGTAACCGAAGGAGTGTTTTTCAAACTCGCTTTCATAGCTGTAAGATTCTCATCAGCAGAAACTTGCATATCCAGACTCCCATTCAACGCTAAAACGGGACAGCGCACTTTTTGCATAAAATCAGCCGGCTTAATGTGAAACAACGTATAAAACCACGGGGAAAGCACCTGCTGCTTCATCATTGCGATTTCAAAATCCGTATAATGGAACTCCTTCCGTTGTTCAGGAGTCATTTTTTTTACATAACCATCAAAAAAATTCTGCAACTTTTTGTCGGCCTGCGCCACACTCTTGGACTTTTTCACAATATCATAAATGGACTTATTGACGTAATTGTTGCTTTCTATCTGATAATCAGAAATTTGCAACTGCCGACTTAATGCTTGTGTTTGATACAAAAGAATGTCGCTGATATGAACGCCCATCCCAGCCAATGAGACAACGCACGCCACACGTGGGTTTTCCGCAGCGACCATCCAAGCAATCAAGCCGCCCTCGCTGTGACCAACCAGTCCGATAGGCGCACTGGCCAGCTCTTTTCGAGAAGAAAGCGTATCAAAAACGACTTGCGCCTGACGTGCGAAATCGTATGAGGTTTGTTTGGCAAAAGTTGCATACGGTGGGTCATCGTAGCGAAAAACGGCGTATCCCGCACGTGTCAAGAAGTCTGCTATGACGAGGAAGGGCTTGTGAGCACAAACCTCCTCATTTCGGTCCTGCCTGCCGGAGCCGGAAATCAGGATTAGCGCGGCTTTCGGCCTACGGTCGGAAGGGAAAGTCAGCGTTCCGTTGATGGGAGGAAGTGCCGTATCGTATGGGAAGTTCAAGTCTAAAGATTGGTACGGAAAAGGAGGGACCGGTTCGTCGGGACGGGGAAAAAGTTTTCGTTCCGAGGCGGGACGAAGGGTCAATTTGCTTCGGCGACCGTACTGCGTGAAACGGCCCTTTATTTCTCCTTTTTCCATTCTGCCGACAAAATCCACGGACAGACTTTTCACGGTAAAACGGAGCGTATCGTTCACGAAAGAATAGCTATCCATCGCCATATCCGTCTTGTACTGATCCGGACTATCGAGAACGGCATATACGGAATCTCCGCGATTTTCTACAAAAAGAACAATTGTCAAAGAGTCCTTCGTTACAGGCAATTTTCCTTGCCAAATGCCTGAAAGAAGGGACATTTGCGCTGAAAGCATCAGAGGAAATGCAAAAAAGAAAAAAAGGAAAAAGGAACGAGTACGTTTATTCATAACAAAAAATAAGAAAGCCCTGCCACAAGATAATTTGCAGCAAGGCCATCATTATTAAGACATTAAAATTAAAGTCGTGAAATTAGTTTAAAACTTTGATTTCAACATCGACACCGCTGGGGAGTTCCAAACGCATCAAAGCGTCAATGGTCTTAGCTGTGGTGCCATAGATGTCGATAAGTCTCTTATAGGTAGAAAGTTCAAATTGTTCTCTTGATTTCTTGTTCACAAAGGTGGAACGGTTGACGGTGAAAATTTTCTTGTGGGTTGGAAGCGGAACGGGGCCAACGAGGACTACTTTGTCATCTTTGACTGCGTTAACGGTCTTAACGATTTTTTCTGCTGATTTGTCAACCAAGTTGTGGTCGAATGATTTCAATTTGATTCTAATTCTTTCGCTCATTTTTGTGATTTTTTACTATTAATTATTATTTGATTTCTTGTTTTTTTATAAAAGTGAATAACGGCCAACATTCATAATATACTCTTGGACATCAGCCGGAACGGGTTCATACTTAAGAAATTCCATACTAAAGGTGGCTCTTCCGGAAGTGATGGAACGAAGGTTGGTTACATAACCAAACATTTCTGCGAGGGGCACTTGAGCCTTGATAATCTGCAAACCGATTTGTGCATCAATCTGTTCCACGATGGCACGCTTGCGGTTCAAGTCGCTGGTGACATTGCCGATGTAATCGTCGGGAGTTTCGATTTCAACCTTCATAATGGGTTCCAAAATGATGGAAGAAACTTTTCTTGATGCTTCACGGAAACCGATTTTGGCACAGATTTCAAAAGAGAGGGCATCGGAATCGACGCTGTGGAAACTGCCATCGTAAACGGTGACTTTCAGATTCTCCAACGGGAAACCGGCCATCACGCCATTTTGCATAGCCTGTTTGAATCCTTTTTCAATAGCGGGAATGAAATCCTTGGGAATATTGCCGCCGGAGACTTTGCTTTCAAACTGAAGTCCGTGTTGATCCATTGGAAGCGGTTCGAGTTCAAATTCGATTTCTGCGAACGAACCTTTTCCGCCGGTCTGTTTTTTATAAACCTCACGATGACGAATGGCGGAAGTGATTTCCTCCTTGTAGGCGACACGCGGTTTCCCGTGGTTGCACTCGACATTAAACTCGCGTTTGAGACGGTCGAGCAAAATATCCAGATGCAACTCACCCATTCCACTGATGACCGTCTGCCCGGACTCAGAATCCACGCGGACTGTAAAGGTGGGGTCTTCTTCTGCCAAGCGGGCGAGTGCATTCATCAGTTTATCCTCATCGTCTTTGGTTTTGGGTTCAACCGCGACGGTAATAACCGGTTCTGGGAACTCAATGTTTTCCAAGATGATGGGATGTTTTTCTTCGGTAAGACTGTCACCGGTATGGATTTCCTTCATACCGACGAGGGCAACGATATTACCGGCCGAGACGCTTTCCAACGGTTGCTGCTTGTTGGAGTGCATCTGAAGGATTTTTGCTACGCGCTCGCGTTTTCCAGTTGCCACGTTCCAGACGGTAGTGCCGCTCTGTAAAGTCCCTGAATAGACTTTGATGAAGGTGAGTTTACCAACGAATGGGTCGGTAGCAATCTTGAAAGCGAGGGCTGCGAAGGGCGCATCCGGATTGGGCTCGCGAGTTTCCTCCTTTTCCGTTTTCGGGTTGACACCGACGATGGCGGGTGTTTCCAACGGAGAGGGAAGATAGTTCACAATGGCATCAATCAATTTCTGAACGCCTTTGTTTTTGAATGAGGAGCCGCAAACGACCGGCTGGATTTCACGTGCGAGGGTTGCTTTTCTGACGAGGGCGATGATTTCTTCGCAGGTAATGGAGCTGGAATCTTCCAGATACTTTTCCGCAAAATCATCATCGAACTCAGAAAGTTTGTCAAGCAACTTTTCACGATATTCGGCGGCTTCGTCGGCCATATCGGCGGGAATGTCGTAGGCCTCGTAAGTAACGCCCTGGTCTTCTTCGTTCCAGACGTATGCCTTCATCTCGACAAGGTCAACGACACCGGCGAACGTGTCTTCGCTTCCGATAGGGATGGAGAGGACGACGGGGGTACCGTGGAGCTTATCGTGGATTTGGTTCACGACGGAATAGAAATCCGCACCTTGCCTGTCCATTTTGTTGACATAGCAGATGCGGGGAACATCGTAGCGGTCGGCTTGACGCCAGACGGTTTCGGACTGAGGTTGGACGCCGCCGACGGCGCAGAAGATGGCGACAGCGCCATCAAGGATGCGGAGGGAGCGTTCCACTTCGACGGTAAAGTCAACGTGGCCGGGAGTGTCAATGATATTGATTTTGTACTCTTCGCCGAGGTGTTTCCAGAAAACAGTAGTGGCGGCACTGGTGATGGTGATCCCGCGTTCTTGCTCCTGGACCATCCAATCCATTACCGCCGTACCTTCATCGACTTCGCCGATTCTGTAGCTTTTTCCCGTATAAAAAAGGATGCGCTCGGTTGTAGTTGTCTTACCGGCATCAATATGAGCCATAATACCGATATTTCGAATATTGGACAATTTTTCCGACATATAAGATCCTTTCTTACCTATATAAAACAGGTGGGTAAAGCTTGGTAATTTTCCTTAATGATTAAAATCTGAAGTGAGAGAATGCCTTGTTAGCTTCAGCCATTCTGTGAGTATCTTCCTTACGTTTGAATGCAGCACCTTCTTCGTTCTTAGCTGCCATAATTTCTGCTGCCAACTTAGCTGCCATTGATTTTTCGTGGCGTTTGCGTGCAAAGTTGATCAGGTTCTTCATGCCGACGGATTGTTTACGGGCAGGACGGAGTTCGGTAGGAATTTGGAAGGTAGCACCACCAATTCTTCTACTCTTAACTTCCAAAGAAGGGGTAACGTTTGCCAAGGCCTGTTTCCAGACTTCGATACCATTTTCCTTGGTTTTTTCTTCGATGATGTCGATAGCATCATAGAAAATCTGGAATGCGGTTTGTTTTTTACCATCCAACATAATATTGTTGGCGAACTTGGTAACCATTACATCATTAAACTTGGGATCCGGAAGGATAATTCTACTTTTCGGTTTCGCTTTTCTCATAGTTGTGTAGCTTCAATAAATTTTCTGATTATTTACTCTTGAGAACACCCACTTTGGTGCTCAATTTACAATACTATTATATATTGTATTATTTCTTAGCTTTGGGACGTTTTGCACCATATTTGGAACGGCCTTGGAGACGTCCTTCAACACCGGCGGAGTCTAATGCACCGCGAACGATGTGATAACGAACACCTGGAAGGTCCTTTACACGGCCTCCACGTACGAGGACGATGGAGTGTTCCTGCAAATTGTGGCCTTCACCCGGAATGTAAGCGTTGACTTCCTTTTGGTTCTGCAAACGAACACGGGCAACCTTACGCATAGCGGAGTTAGGTTTTTTAGGGGTTGTGGTGTAAACTCTCAAGCAAACACCGCGCTTTTGCGGACAAGCGTCCAAAGCTTTTGACTTGCTCTGGGAAGTCATCTTTTTCCTTCCCTTTCTTACTAATTGTTGAATTGTCGGCATACTTTTTTTTGATTAAAAATACTTGTTTTTCAGTATATACGTCTTTAAATTTTCGGGCTGCAAAAATACAACTTTTTCTCATACAAATTCCTCCCCTCAATTTATTTTTACAAAATATTTTTTCACAATGATTTGAGCCATTTTGGGGAAGAAGACTTTTCAAAAAAATGTATCTCAAACAGGATTAATTCTCCTACTTCTTACTTCCTACTTTATACTTTACACTCAAAACCCTCTGTGTGAGCGTGACGCCGTTGAAATGACTTCGCCACGCGGACGAATGTTCCCCGTGGGGCGACTGCTCGTCGATGGCGACTTGCTGGAGGAGGTCGCGGGCTTAGAACTTGTGCCGCTTTTTTGTCCCGAACTGACGGGCTTGTTGGCAACTGGTTTTGTTCCGGACGGATGAGCGTCCGGCGTTTGTGTAGCAGGAGCTGACGTGCGTGCCGGTTGCGAATAACCGCCTCGCTTATAACCCGTTAAAGAATGTACCCTCGTGATTCCCGATGAAAGATTGTGCCCTCCGGTCGTGAGCATATCGTTATAAGTAACGATTACGGACGGTGTTTTCAGGTAGCGAGCCGACGAGTTTACCAAGTTGCTGACGTAGTAGTTCCGTATATTTTTCAAATCGAGCCCGACGATGCTGAGGTTGTTTTTTCCAATCGTTCGCATAAGATTGTTGACCCGCCGTGCCTGCTGCATCACTTTGTACGTGGCCTGATGACTCTCTTGCATCCCGCGTGGATAGGACAAATATTTTGCTAAGAAATCAAACTCCTTCTCGCTCATTCCGTTGAGCATTGTCTTAACTTCCTGGATGTCACGGCGCAAGTTGTTCCGAACATCTTTTGACACATTTTCAGTGATTTCCGTACGCTGCTCTTCCGTGTATTTGAAATTGTACTGTTGTTCGTTCTTTCTTAACTGTTTGGCCAAAAAGTCTTTGTGATAATCCTGAAAGTTTTTGTGCGAAATGGTGTCCGCGAGCCAATCTATCTGTTTGTCATTCAAATTTTTAAAGAATGACAGTAAATCTTTGGTCGGTTTTTTCAGAAGGTAGGGTTTGTTTTTCGGATAAGCAGCGTGCGTATTTCCGGAATAAGTAATCCCGTTATCCATAAACAATTGATATAAAGCGGTATATTGTACAACACGTGCGAGATCGGTATTTCCCAAGGTGGCAAAATAGTTGTATGCCTGTTGTTCGTACCGATAGCCAACGGAAACGCTTCGCTCCGGTGAGTTGAAGTACGAAACGGGCAAGGCCCCCGTCCGATTCAAAGTATAAATGGTGAACCCTTCGTCCATATCAATGGCGTACATTGCATTCCACGTGTTCCAATTATATACTAACTCACTGAGCCCTAATTTTTTAAACAGCGGTCGGTCGAAGGGAAAGCGCGGTGGTGATGGGTAACGATAGTACGCCTCTTGTATGGTTCCGTTTTCAGACCAGTCCTTCAGCAATACATCGGTGATTGTCAGCAGGTGCCCAAACTCCGTGTTTTCCAGCTCTTTGCTGAGATACGTCGGACACCAGTCGCTTCCACTCGCCATTTTCCCCGCCATAAAGTCGTTCACGTCAAGACTTTGTGAAAGCTCCTTAGACGTGACGGAGGCCAGTAACAAAATCGATTCCACGTTCAACGGCGGCAGCTCGTAAAGTGCGGCTTGTCGCTCGCGTCCGATGACGACCAAAGTCGCTGAGTCGGCTAATGCACCCAACACCAGATCAGCATCCAAGGTGAACTGACGGATGTACGGCAACTGTTCGGAAAGGTCTTGATTCTTGGCAATGGCCCACGCTACAAAACCGGGAACTTTACTGAAATAGACGCCAGTTAATTTTTTGGAAAAGATTTGTTCTACCGTCACACTTCGGTTGGTATCCTTGAGTTGGACAAATTTTTCGTCCTGTTCCATAAACCAATCGTTAAATTCATAGAGTGTGATTTGGTAGTCAATGTTTTCCTTTAAGTAATAGGAACGTGGATTCTTGACGGGAAGAGTTGTTGTATTTGCTTTGTAATCAGAAAGATAAAGCTCAGACGAAAGACTATCAACGAGGTGATTCACATTTTCGGTTGTTGCATTGGCAAGCAAAATGATGACATCGGTCACGTGTCCATCGAAGCCGATTTTATGAACTTTAGTTTCCACCGTGTGCGTGAAACGTGCACAGATACTTTTGATACTGTCGGTTTCAAAGTAGGGGGCCGGTTCGGAAAGTAGAATCAGACGACTGCTATCAGAAAAAGTAGCGAGCCCGATGGTCTGGTAGTGCATCCGGAAATTGTTCCGAAAATTTTGATAAATGGAGTCCTTCAACCGGAATGCTTCCGTTGTTTGAATGTCAATTTTTTGGTTTGGAATGTATTCAGCCCCTTTGGGAAGCAGAATCTTTTCAATCAAAGGAATATTGGAGTCATCCTTGATATTCCATAAAAGCAGGCCGGTCACCGCCATTGCCAAAAAAGCAATCACCGTGACCGTAACCCATTTTTTTTGAAAGATTTTCAAACGCTTCATTCTCTTCCCTTCGCGAACTTGTATAATCAAACGAATCCTATACGTCCATTCTCTTTCTACCACCCCTTTATCCCCTCCTTCAAGGAGGGAATATCATCATCAACACTTAATTTCCGTCAGTGCTATCAGACGATATAGGTTAACTTTAAGAACTTTACAAACTTTATGAACTTTATAAACTAAATCACATTCATTGAGAAGTCGAAAGTGGCTCCGGGGTTGATTTCACGTACGGGCTGACCGTTTTTCAGAACAATCATTTCACGTTTTTTATTGTACGGATTCTTTTCGTATTCACGAAGGTTGATGCGGTCGTTTTCCACCCAGAGTGCGGTTGCTTCGCGCAAACCAACCACAGTGATTTCTGGGTTGACGCAAAGGAATTCTTCAATGCGGTCTTGTCTGGATTCTCCAGCGTGTGTCAGCGCGTCGTTCACACTTTCCGGATAGGCGTCGATGTAGTGAGGATTGATTTGGAAAGGAACAAAGTCGAAACATTTGAAACTTTCAGGCATAATGATGGGCATATCGTTGGTGGTACGCAAAGTCGGGCACGCCACGTTACTTCCTGCGCTCCATCCCATATACGGTGCTCCTTCCAAAACACGGCGACGAACCGGTTCAATCAATTTGTTTCGGTGAAGTTCATAAACCAAGTGGAATGTATTACCACCGCTTACCATTACGGCGTCGCACTCGTTGATGAGTTTGACGGGGTCAGCGACGGCGTGCGTGGAGACGATATCTGCTTCTAAACCATATTCTTTAAAACGATTTTTGACTTTTTCGGTGGCGGCGTCGTAACTGCTTTCCATCGTTTCGCCATATCTTACCATTGCATACGGAATGAATGCAATCTTCTTTTTGTCGGCTGTTCCAAGAAATTCTTCAATCAGAGGCATACACCATCCTAAGTAACTTTCTTTGTAATTGGTTGAATTGCTGATAAGTAATAGTTTCATATTATGAATTTTTAAATAAAACCAAAATTAGACTTTATTGCATTTTGAAAAAAAGTGTGAGACTATTTCTTTTTGTCCAGAGAGTTGAGTCCAGCGATGGCAGGTTCGTAATTCGTCGTGATTTTCAGACAGCGTTCGTAGTCGGCGCGTGCCTTGGCATACTCTTTCGTCTTTTCGTAGGCCTCGCCGCGTCCATAGTAGGCCTCGGTGAAGAGGTTGTCCATTTCAATGGCTTTCGTGAAATAGGAAATGCCTTGGGCGTAATCCTGATCAACATTGATGCTGATGTATCCAAGGTTGTAGAGCGCGTTTTTCGCATAGTCGCCCTCTTTAGTGGATGAAAGCAGAATTTTGTATTGTTCCTTTGCCTTTTCATAATCCCCTAAATCAGCATAAAGCAATGCCAAATTGTAGTTGATTTCTTCGTTATCCGGATCGATGAGGAGCGCATTCTGATAGTGCGCAATGGCTTCCGGACTCTTCTTTTGCTGATAAAAATAACCCAATTCCAAATGTGCCTTAATCTCTTTAGGATCTTGGTCCTTTACTAAATACAGCATTTTCAAATAGTTCGCCGTATCTTTCAAATCCTTGTAACAGAACGCTTTGATGAGGTAGGCCGTCGGATTGTGCGGATTGAGTTTGGAGGCCTCGTCAATGGTACTCATACACTCGTCATACATTCGTTCATAGTAATAGAGTTCCGCCAATTTCAGACGCGGTTCATTCATCTTGCCATCCAGTTCGATGGCCTTTTGCAAATTTTCTTCCGTGAGGTCGGTCTCTTTTTGTGCAAAATAGACGTCGGACGAAAGTACGTAATACTTGGCTTGGGTGTTGTCGAGTGCGAGACAGCGTAAAATGTCCTTTTGGGCATTCTCAATCTGTTTGTTATCGTAATAATACTGCGCCCGAAGATAGTAAAGTTCCGCATTGGTACTGTCTTTGGCGATGGCCTCGGTCAACTTCTCCAAGTCGCCGCTCAGAGTGGAGGGGTCGATGGGCTTTTGCTTACAAGAAAGGCAGCAGCAGATGAGTGCTGCCGCCAAAAGTGTCATTAATTTTTTCAAAACGATTATTCCTGATTCATAAGACTTTCACGGACTTTGGCCTCGATTTCTTCTGCCAGTTCGGGATTGTCGGTTAATATTTGTTTTACGTTGTCACGGCCTTGGCCTAACTTGCTGTCGTTGTAAGAGAACCAAGCGCCGGATTTTTTGATGATTCCTTTTTCTACGCCGATGTCCACCAATTCACCCATTTTGGAAATTCCTTCTCCGAACATAATGTCGAATTCGGTGAAACGGAATGGCGGTGCCACTTTGTTCTTAACGATTTTAACTTTCACGTGGTTGCCAGATGCAAGTTCGCCATCTTTGATTTGCGACTGTCTGCGGATGTCGATACGGACGGAAGCATAGAATTTGAGTGCATTACCGCCGGTTGTCGTTTCGGGATTACCGAACATAACTCCGATCTTTTCACGCAGCTGGTTGATAAAAATACAGCAACACTTTGTCTTGCTGATGGTTGCTGTAAGTTTTCTCATAGCTTGCGACATCAAACGGGCTTGCAAACCGACTTTGGAATCGCCCATATCACCTTCGATTTCGCTTTTGGGGGTTAAAGCCGCGACGGAGTCAATGACGATGATGTCGATGGCGCCTGAGCGGATGAGGTTGTCAGCGATTTCGAGGGCTTGTTCTCCGTTATCAGGTTGTGATACAAGAAGTTCGGATGTGTTGACACCTAATTTTTCGGCATAGAAACGGTCGAAGGCGTGTTCCGCATCAATGAAAGCGGCGATGCCACCTTGCTTTTGTGCTTCAGCGATGGCGTGAATGGCCAACGTCGTTTTTCCGGAAGATTCGGGACCATAGATTTCAATGACACGTCCCTTGGGATAACCTCCAACGCCGAGCGCCGCGTCCAAACCGATGGAACCGGTGGAAATCACCTCTATATTTTCTATGGCTGAATCGCCGAGCCGCATTATTGACCCTTTGCCAAAGTTTTTTTCAAGTTTTTCTAATGTGGCATTCAGCACTTTGAGTTTTTCTGCATTTACATTTTCGTTTTCCATAAATATTTAATGTTGCGGGGATGAAACAATGCGCAAAAGTACATCAATTTTTTGTATCAAATCGGCCCGTTTGACTTTATTTTAATAAAAGTGACGAAATGACACGTTTTGACATACACTTGGCAGATTTTTAATGAAAAGTGGCTCTTCAAGCCCGTTTTGCAATGCTCGATTTTATAGCAATTTGAGTGTCTGTCGGATTTTTGACGTTAAAATATCAATCCCTTTTTCATTTTGTCCGCCTACCGGAATGATGATGTCCGCCAACTTTTTCGTGGGCTCGATGAAACATTCGTGCATCGGTTTGACGTACGTGAGATAGTGACGGATGGACTTGTCTAATCCGCGTCCGCGTTCGTTGACATCGCGCTGGATGATGCGAATCAGCCGCTCGTCCGCTTCCGTGTCAACGAAAACTTTGAGGTCCAATACATTACCGAGTTCTTCGTCTGTGAAGATGAGGATGCCTTCCACAATGAGGACTTCGGACGGATGTACGGCGATGGTTTCCTTTCCGCGACGGCACGTGACGTACGAGTAGGTCGGCATTTCGATGCTTTTGCCGGCTTTGAGTTCCTGTACGTGCTTGGATAGCAACGACCATTCGATGGAGCTCGGATGGTCAAAGTTGATGGACTCCCGTTCCTCTTGTGTCAATTCTCCCAAGTCTTTGTAGTAAGAGTCTTGTGACAGAACACTGACTTTCCCTTTGGGAAGGGATTCGATGATTTTTTTTACGACCGTGGTCTTTCCTGAGCCGGAACCGCCGGCAATTCCTATGACTAACATTATGTTATTTTTATTTGAGTTCTGCTGCTAAATACTGTGCCGTGAAGCCAACTCCATCGGCGACAATTGTTTCCGGTGTCCCTTCGGCGATGATGGTGCCTCCATTTTTTCCTCCTTCGGGACCCATATCGATAATCCAGTCTGCCATTTTGATGACGTCCATATTGTGTTCAATGACCAGAACCGTGTTTCCTTTATCTACAAGTTTGTTTAAAACATTGAGTAACACATAGATGTCTTCAAAATGAAGTCCTGTCGTGGGTTCGTCAAGAATGTAGAATGTTTTTCCACTATCCTTTTTGGAAAGTTCGGCGGCCAACTTGATACGCTGTGCCTCGCCGCCGGAGAGCGTGGTGGACGGCTGACCGAGCTTGATGTAACCGAGTCCGACGTCGCACAGTGTTTGGAGTTTCTCTTTGATGGCAGGCACGTTTTCAAAAAAGTCAACAGCCGTTTCAATGTCCATTTCCAAAACGTCGTTGATGGATTTTCCTTTGAACCGGACTTCGAGTGTTTCGTCGTTGTAACGTTTTCCCCCGCACGCTTCGCACGTTACGTAAACGTCTGGAAGAAAGTTCATTTCAATGGTTTTCAATCCGCCGCCACGGCACTCTTCGCATCGTCCGCCTACCACATTAAAGGAGAAGCGCCCCGGCTTGTAACCTCTGATTTTGGATTCGGGAAGCCCCGCGTAAAGTTGACGAATCAGGTCGAAAACGCCGATGTATGTGACCGGATTGGAACGCGGTGTCCGCCCGATGGGCTGCTGGTTGATTTCAATGACCTTGTCAATGTTTTCCAAGCCTTCAATTTCCATATAAGGAAGGGGCTTGCGTTCGGCACGATAAAAATGCTGATTCAAAATGGGATAGAGCGTTTCATTGATGAGGGTGGATTTCCCACTACCGGAAACGCCTGTGACACAGATGAATTTGCCTAATGGAAAAGTAACGGACACGTTCTTCAAATTGTTCCCTGTCGCCCCGATGATGGACAGTTCCAAGCCGTTTCCTTCACGTCTTATTTTGGGAATGGCAATCTTTTTCTTTCCGCTTAAATATTTGGCAGTCAGCGTCGATGCTTTGAGAATGTCCTTGTAAGTCCCTGCGGCCACAATTTCGCCCCCGTGGATGCCAGCGGCCGGACCAATATCTACGATGAAATCAGCGGCCTTCATCATATCGCGGTCGTGCTCCACAACGATGACGGAATTGCCGATGTCGCGCAGATTTTTCAAAGCATCAATGAGCTGGTGATTGTCTCGCTGGTGAAGTCCGATGCTGGGCTCATCTAAAATATAAAGGACATTGACGAGCCGAGAACTGATTTGCGTGGCGAGACGGATCCGCTGTGCCTCACCGCCGGAAAGGGAGCGCGACGGAAGGTTCAACGAAAGGTACTGGATTCCAACATCTTCCAAAAAACCTAAACGGAACCGAATTTCGCGGAGCACTTCGTGCGCGATTTTTTTGTTCTTTTCAGAGAGATACTTCGGACAGCTGTCTATCCATTTGATAAGGTCGGAAATGTCCATCTGAGCAAGATCGGCGATGTTTTTGTCTCCGATTTTGAAATGAAGCGACTCCTTTTTAAGCCGCTTTCCGTGACATTCGGGACAAGGGATTTCGTTCATAAAACCTTGAATCCATTTGCGGATGGAGGCGGGAGCACTTTCGGCGTCGAAATCCTTGATGAAATTGATGATTCCTTCGTAGCGCGTGGTAACGGGTGACAGGCCAGCCAATTCGCGTTTGATTTTCAAAGGTTCTTCCATCCCGTAAAGCAGCGTGTTGAGTACGTCGTCCGGAAGTTCGCCCACCGCGTCGTCAATAGAGAAGTGGAGTTTTTCTCCGAGAGCTTCTATCTGTCTGAAAATCTGACTGTTCTTGTAAGTTCCAATAGGGACAATGCCACCGTTACGGATGGATTTGGTCGGGTCTGGAATAATTTTCGACATATCAATTTCAGCCACATAACCGAGACCGTTGCACTTTTCGCACGCACCATACGGCGAGTTGAAAGAAAAGGTATTAGGTTCCGGCTCGTGATAGGAAATGCCAGTGGTCGGGCACATCAGGTATTTGCTGAAATTCTTGGTAAGTCCGGTTTTATTATCTAAAACGATAAGTGCGCCTTTTCCGTGCTTCAAAGCTAAACGGAGACTGTTGACAAGACGCGCCTTCGAAATTTCCTGAACGGTAAGGTTGTCAATGACGATTTCAATGTCGTGGACACGGTAACGATCGACTGCCATATTCAGGGTCAACATTCGGATTTCACCATCCACGCGGACTTTGGTAAATCCTTTTTTTCGTATGGATTCAAAAAGTTCACGATAGTGTCCCTTCCGTCGTTTGATGGCAGGGGCTAAAATCGTAATATCCTTAGAATCATATAGTTTCAATAATTTGTCAATCAGTTCGGATTCGGTGTAACGAATCATTTTTTCACCGGTCACGTACGAATAAGCATCCGCAACACGGGCGAAAAGAAGACGCAGAAAGTCGTAAACCTCCGTTATGGTTCCAACCGTAGAGCGCGGGTTCTTGTTCGTTGTTTTTTGCTCGATGGCGATGACCGGATTCAGTCCGGTGATTTTATCAACGTCCGGATGCTCGTAGTTACCGATGAACTGGCGGGCGTATGCCGAGAAGGTCTCCATATATCGGCGCTGTCCTTCTGCAAAAATCGTGTCAAAGGCAAACGAAGATTTGCCACTTCCGCTCAGCCCCGTCACTACGATGAGCTTGTTGCGAGGCATCTCGATGGAGACATTCTTCAAGTTGTTTTCCCTTGCCCCTGTGATTTTTAATGTATCTTCTGCCATAATTGTTCTGTCCTCCTTTTCCGTTCCCAAAATTATTTTTCTGTTGGAATATAAATAATGTAGCTTTTCCCTGCGGGAACGGTGAGCTTCTTAGCTCGGCACCACGGATTAAATTCCTTGAACTGCTTGTAGGTGATTCCTTTGTTTTTGCAATAGCTGTACCAATCAGAAACAGAAGAAGTTATCGTATCTGTTTTGCAAGCGATGGGCTGATATTTTTCGCTATCGGTAATTTTAACTCCGTAAATGTGCGGATTTTCAAATACCAATTTGTAAGCCAAGATACGGTAGGCATAGCGAGCGGTTTCCGGATTGAAATAGGTGTTCCAGTAACTGTCCGCCGATTGGGCAGCAATGTTGTTGGCGACCCCGTTTTCCCCCATATTGTAGGCGGCGGCGGCTAAAGCCCAGGAACCGAGCCGGTTCTTGGAATTGCGAAGATACTTGCACGCGGCGTGTGTCGCTTTTTCAATATTGTACCGTTCGTCTACTTCGTCGCGCACTTCCAAACCGTAACTCTGTGCCGTGCTTTGAATGAACTGCCAAAAGCCGACCGCTTTGGCGGGTGAGATGGCATTCGACAAACTGCTTTCCGTAACGCACAGATACTTAAAATCTTCCGGAAGTCCTTCTTCTTTTAAAATTTTTTCAATGACGGGGAACCAACGTCCGGAGCGTTTCAGGCACAAAAGTGTAGTGGAGTGCTGATAGCAGATGGCGGTAAGCTCTCTGTCAAGGGATTCTCTTACGGAGTGGTCGTCCAACGGCACCGGTTCTCCCATAAAGTCGATTTTTTCAGGAAGTGGCGGTGGCGCGAGAACGTTGCAATAGTGATTCTCCGCTTTCAACTGCGCGTTTTCTTTGGCCAATGCTCTATTTTGAAAAAGCAGAACAATGCCAACAGTCAATAAAAGAACACCTCCGGTGATAGCGGAAGCAAGTGTTATAATTTGTTTCTTTTCCACGATTCTTTAAAAATGCCAGCTCAGTCCAACACTGTACAAAATAGGAAGCTGGTAGATGGTTTTATTAGTGATACGGTCTTGATAGAAAACGTTTTTATAGTTGTAAACGTTTGTAATTCCGAGACTTACTTCAATGGTGTGACGTTCTCCGATGTGGAATGCCTTCTTGCCACTGATGTCTAAACGGTGATAGCTTGGAAGGCGTGCGCCATTGTATTCGCCCAACATAAAGGTAAGACTCTCATTAGCAGAAACATAATCCACATTAAAGGAGGAAGCGTCCAAATTTCCGTAGTAGCTCTGAGTTTGCGTATATGGGAAGCCGCTACCGAAGTTCCAACGGACATCGATTTGCCAGCTGCGACGTTTGCCGAAACCGTATGAAGCCAACAAGTTGATGTTGTGACGGCGGTCGTAGTGAGGATTGTAGGTGATGGTGCCATCTTTGCGTTTCACCCATCCTAACGAATAAACTCCCTTGATTAACAATCCTTTATATTTGAAATCGATAGAAATGTCGCCACCGTATGCCATTCCGGCTTCGAAAATGTAATCGGGATCCTCACTAAACATTTTGTAACGATTGAGTGACGTGAGTACCGAAAAATTCTTGAAATATCCCTCTAAATTAATTGTAGTATAAGGAATTACGTCCAATTCAAGTCCGAGGATAACGTGTTGTGCCTTTTGCAAGCTGGACCTGACTTCTTTGCCATTGACATCCGTGTTAGGAAGTCCCGATGGAGACGATAGGAATCCGTAAAACAGGTTCACGACGTCACGGTCGGAGGTGGCGGCTACGAAATTCTGGGAATAGAGACCGCCGGCTAACTTGAGTCGGATGTTGCGGGTAATGTTCCATTTGAAAGAGAGACGCGGTTCGGGGGAGGCGACACTCATTGATGCATAATACTGCAAACGGAAGCTGGGTTCGATAAGGATTTTGTCACGCCAGTTGTATTTGTATTTGGCAAAGAGGCCAATGTCGGTCGTGTGATCCACGGTGGATTTGATGCTGCTGGCGCTGGTATTTCCGTAAAAGACGTACTTGGCCGTATAGCCCACTGCTTCCACCCCGAGAGAAAGCAGACTCTTTCCGATATAATAAGAGAATTTCAAATTGACATTGAAACCGGAAATACCGCTCTGACGGGCATTCGTGTCTTTGCTTTCTGTTTCCTGACTGATGATGGGCTTGTAGGCCCTGTCGTCCAAAGACGTGTAATAGTTTGTGTATCCGACAGTTCCTTCAATCATCATAGGAGATTTTCCAGGAATGATGATGAAATTGGCACCAGCGCCCCAATTGTTCCAATGATAGGTGGCCACGTCGGAATAGTTCACCTTGTCGTCAAATCTGAAACCGAAAAGGTTGAGTTTTGAACCGGTTTTTCCGGACAAGGAAATCTTTCCGTAAAGGTCAAGGTAGTTGTAGGGAAGACCATTTTCAACGTAGGGGTAAAAAACCTTGGCGGACTGTTCCAGATAGGAACCCTTGACGGAGAGGATGTAACTGAGTGTGGTGGCGCGGTCTTCTTTCAATTTGATGAAAGGGCCTTCCAATAAGAGTTTTGCACCAAAGGTATTGACATCGATTTTTCCCGAGATGCGTTTTTTGTTTCCGTCACGGGTGCGGATGTCCATAACGGAAGAAAGCCGCCCGCCGAACTCGGCTCCGAAACCGCCGGTATAGACGTCGGCGGAGCTGATGATGTCGCTGTCAAAAACGGAAAACAACCCGATGGAGTGGAACGGGTTGTAAATCATCATACCATCCAACAACAGCATATTCTGGATGGGTGTGCCGCCGCGCACATACAGCTGGCCTCCTTGGTCGCCGGTGGAAACGATGCCGGGCAAAATTTGCAAATATTGGGCAAAGTCAGCCGTTCCCCCGATAGAGGGCATCTGCTTGATGTCTTTGGCTGTTACAGAAATGACGGACGTTCTTGTTTCTGTTACAACACGTTGTTTTTCAGCACTTACACTGACACTTTCCAACGTGGTTTTGGAGGGCTCCAAATAGATAAGTTTGGTGATGGCATCATTGTTGATGGTCACCTTTTCCGTAAGAGAATCGTAGCCGATAAAGGAAACCTGCAAAGTGTATTCCCCGTTGGGGATTTTTGTCAGCATATAGTTTCCACTTTTTTCAGTCATACAGCCGTGCGACGTGCCAGCGAGCTGCACAACGGCGTAAGAGATGGGCTCCCCGTTACTTTTATCATAAACAAAACCCTTTATGGAACCGTTTTGGGCATTCGCGGACATCCATAATAAACAAATTATCAATGTGTTGAAAAAAAAACGTGCCGTCCTTCTCATTGTTGCGAAATTAAGGCGGCAAAGGTACGACTTTTTTGCTTTTTTTGTACCTTTGCAACCTCATTTTTCAACTATATGGAACAGGAAAAATTCCCCGTTAAATTATATTCGGAGATGGGCCGTTTGAAAGCCGTACTCCTCCATCGTCCAGGCCCTGAAATTGAGGCAATGACTCCTCTGAATGCACATCACGCATTGTATCAAGATATTCTTAACAAAAATATTGTTGATGAAGAATACCGCTATTTCCGCGGCGTTCTCGAATCGTGTGCGTGCGCCTATCAAGTTCAGGATTTGCTTGCGGAAGTCCTTAAAAATGACGCAGTTGCGGAAAAGTTAGTCCGTCTCAGTTGCGAATCCGACCAGTGCGACTACCTCGTGGATGAGCTTTTGGACCTTTCACCGGTTCAGTTAGCGCGTGTCCTGATTGAAGGATTCCCGTATCGTGCGGGAATTGACGACAAGCGTTTTGAAGAGTGGCGCTATGTCCTCCAACCGTTGTACAATCTGTTTTTCACCCGCGATGCCGCTTCCTGCGTCTTCGATCGGGCACTCATCAATACGATGTCCTTTCAGGTGCGGGCGCGTGAGGCACTAATCTATCGTTCCATCTTTGAAAATTATTTTGAGGCCGAAACGTTCCGTGCTCAAGATTCTGATTCCGAAGCACATACGGAAGGCGGGGATGTGCAGATTGTTCGTGACGACCTGCTTTGTGTCGGTTGCGGCATCCGGACCAATCCCAAAGGAATCGAGTACTTGTTAAAAGCGCACGCACACAAACCCAAGTTCTCGATTATCGCTCAGGAACTTCCGTTCGAGCCCGACTCTTTCATCCATCTTGATATGGTCTTTACTTTCTTAGGACCTCATCATTGTATGGCTTTTGAACCTTTGTTGAAAAAGACGGGGCTATTTTCAGGAAAATCCACTACTTTGTTCACAATAGAAAATGGCGTCATTTCCAGCCGCGAATTTCCAAATATGTTAGACGCTTTGCACTCCCAAGGAATTGACCTGGAACCCGTTTTTTGTGGTGGAAATGATGAGTGGACGCAACTTCGTGAGCAGTGGCACAGCGGTTCCAATTTCTTTGCATTAGGCCCAGACCACATTATTGGTTACAGACGGAACACACAGACCATCAATGCTTTGGACAAAGCCGGCTATGCTGTCCTCAAAGCGGAGGATGTCGTTGACCGAGGCGTCAATCCGTTTGATTATGAAAAGTGTGTGGTCACCTTTGCCGGCTCTGAACTCCCCCGAGGCGGCGGCGGTGCCCGCTGTATGACCTGTCCGGTTCATCGGGAGGAGGTCTCTTACGAATAATCTCACTTATCTTCCATAAAAAAAGGCACCTTTTTGAAGATGCCTTTTTCTATTTTACTTTTTTCGTTTAGAACAAACTGATGGAAATACCTAACGTCATCGGGTGCATCAAAGGGCCTTTGTTGTCTTTGAAAACCTTGGTGATTTGGTAGGAATAGTAAATACCAAAGGATTTCCAACCGGTTCTGACAAAGACTTCGGCACTGAATTTCTCTTTATTGTAAAAATTTCGGTCTTTACGATTCAAGTACTCGCCTTCTTCCCCATTGTAGTTATTTCCTTTATAGTTCTGAGACAAACCGGCAACAATTCCGATGTGTGCGCCCAAGTCAAATTTAAAACCACATTTGTGTCGGAAACGGATTTCAATAGGAATGTTGCAGTTCATATACGCCACCTTGCTGCGTTTGAAATCAACCGCACTGGGAATGATGTAGTATTTGCTGATGTCGGCAGACTTATTATACATCAAAATACAGTTGGAGTATTGCGTATGGAAGGTGAAACCAACACCCAAACCAAAAGAGACGAACTTGGATTGCGGAACTTTAAAATCCCACATTGCTGACACATTGAAACCGGGATTGAACTTGTTGAATTCCCCGTGCGCTGGTTCGCCAATCCAGAAAGTGTGGAATATGTCAAAAACGAGTCGGTCACGGACAACTTCAACTTTTTCTTCTTCTTTCTTTTTATCTTTCAATGTGTCGGTTTGCGCCGAAATATTGGTAGATATGAGTGCAGCAATCGCAAGGACAAGTAGTTTCTTCATCATATAAAAATTGGGCTGCAAAGGTACGAATTATTTATGATTACAAAACCGTAACGATGCCTTTAAGCATTCTCTTCTCTTTTGAGGTCGTAGTAAGTGAGATAGCGTAAGTGTAAGTTTCGTTTACTTTGAGTTTTCCGTTTACAGTACCGTCCCAGTAGAAATTAGGATCATTGGATGTGTAGATGAGCATTCCCCAGCGGTCGTAAATGGTGATGGTAAATTCCATAATGTCTTTTGCTGATGACAAACGGAATACATCGTTCACGCCGTCTTCATCGGATGGGGTGATGCAATTGGGGAGGTAAATGTAGAAAGGACAAATGTCTTGGATGGTGATTTCGTGGTTGCTGCTACAGCCGTTGCGCGTGGCAGTAACGGAGTAGGTTCCTCCTTGGGCAACGGAAATGAATTGTGTAACTTCGCCATTGCTCCAAGTGTAGCTGTCGCAATCTGCGTCAGGAACAGTGAGAACCACATTGCCGTCATCCGTGAAACAATGGTTCATATTCTGGCCAATTGACGTGTTCGGCAACGGCTTGACAGTGAGGGAGAGGGTAACGGTACTGTCACATCCGTTAGCATTGGTGTATAGTTGCGTATGGGTGAAATCACCGGGCGCCGTGCGGGGGCCGAGGTTGAATCCGTAACGATGGTAGCTATCGCCTTGGCAGACCTCATCCACAAATGCCGTGTCGGACACATCGTGAACAACAACCTCTTGCGTAATAGTGACGGCGCAACTATCAGAGCCAATGGAATTTAAAGTATAGGTTGTTGTTACTTCCGGAGATACGCGGATGTTGGCGTCCGTGCCGATAACGACACTGTCTTCCAACCATTCGTAGGTGTTTCCTCCATTTGCCGACAATGTTGTTTCTTGTCCTTTGCAAATTTCAAAATTACCTTCGATGGTAGGCGCATTGAGAAGCAAATCGACAACGCCGACAATGGTGTCCTGGCAAGCATCATTGCTGATACCTGAAATAAGTGTCACAGTGTATGTTCCGGGGCCAGGAAATTCGTGGTCGGGGTTATAGTCGTCTGATGTGCCACCATCACCGAAATCCCAATGAGCCGTTTCACAATCTTCACCGGTTCCACTTGGCGTTACTCCATCAAACGAAATGGTACTGGTGTTGGTGAAATGATAGATGTTGGTACAACCGTCGCGTTCTTGTTCAAAACTTGCCAATGGATATCTTGCAGATAATGAGGTTGTCAGGTCAAATCCGCAGTTGGGATTTCCGACAAATGAAACGTGGCAGTGCAACGTTTCGTGTCCACCGGTAACGGAAATGGTACACGACTGTTCAGTAGATAAAATGTTACCGGGCTGATTTTCGTAATACCAAGAATATACGAAACCAGCGGGCGCGGTGTAAGTGTTGGTAAGCATTTCACCGCAAGTTTCTGCCGTGATCGTACGCTTTTTACAGTTCAGAGTAAAATAGGCGTAGCCATAGTGCCCACTTTGATCGCAGTCGTAGGTGGTCAATCGGATTCGGATATTTTGACCGTGGTAGGTGGAGACGTCAAAACCGACGTTGGTCCAATCTTTCCAAAGAACTTCTCCAACCACATTCCACCCCAAACTGGCACTGGCAATGAAACTGGCATAACCGCAGGTAGGGTCAATTCGATTGCCATTTTGATCTAAGATTTCGAAATCAAAACGCGGTTGTTCACTTGGGCTGTGTCCCGGTTCTTCCAGTACAGCCGCATACTTGAGCAACAAGATGTCAGCTTCCATTGTATCAACCAACCAATCGTAAGAGATACTTTCTGCTTCCGCACCCGTGTTCCAATTACCTAAACGGACGGAATAGAGTTCGCAAGGCGGAATGGTTTGCAGTTGATCCCCAGTGCGCGGGTCGGTTGCATTGATGGAGTGAATGGTGTGACGGCTGGAAGCGGCTTCGTATCCGTTGTCAATGACGCCAATCGTTGCATACGGGTTGGAAAAACTACCGTAGGTACAGGTGATGTTGGAAGCGTGCAAGTCGGAAAAGTCAATGCAAGCCACCGCATCGGGTACACAGAAAGAAATCAATGCCGGATTTTCTGTGGTGACAACACCGTCGTTCCCACAGTCATAATAAATGTAAAAATCGTATGTTCCATACGTAGTCAAACCGATTACTTCGTAGGAGGTTCCGTTCACAACGACTTGTGTTCCGGTCCCCAATTCAAATCCCGCAGGACCATATTCAATGATGTAGCTATGGACATTGGGATCCAATCCGGCATCCCAGGAAATGATTACACCATTGGTTCCTTGCGTCGCCTGAAGCCCATAGGGGGCGCCACCACAATCGCAGCCGCCACGGCAAGATATGTCAAAACCAAACCCACTTCTGATGACTGAACCATCCGACGTGAATTTCACCGTAAGGGGGCCAGTTGTTGAGGAGACACTTGCAGTTCCGGTTCCTTCGTATTGAGCTAAGAGGGTTCCGTTAATGCCGGCTCCATCGTATACATAAATATGGTCACAGCAACTTTCGGTATTGTATGGGCCTTCCAAATGGACGACGCAGGTACTGGTCGCGGGATAAATGATGGTATAACCGTTGCTGCTGTTGCTATAATCCCCCGTTGCTCCACCATTATCCAAAAGTAGTCCGTCACAAGCGGTTACGGTGGTGGAACCGGAGTAGGGAACAATGATATAAGTGTTGGGCGTGGCAGAACCAACGGCCGGCGTTTCGGTAGTAATGACATTGTCGTTGTTGCAGTCGAACCAAACGTAAACGTCGTATTCCGTTCCGTTGGTCAGATTGTTGATGGTATAGGAGGTGATGGTCGTGCTTACGCGGGTCCCTTGTCCGGGAGTGAAACCGTGCGGCCCGTATTCAACAAAGTAACGACTGACGCCAGTTCCTGCACTCCACGAAACGTTGATTGTATGGCTGCTTGAAGATATGGTCAGTCCGGATGGTCCTCCGCAGTTGCAACCGCCGGAACAGTTGACTTGAAGCTCGAAACCGGTATAAGTCACTGAACCATCGGAACGAAAATAAAGGTATAGGGAGCCGGAGATAGAGGTGACATTGATGGTTCCAGAGCCACTAAAATAACCGAGTTGCGTACCGGAAGAGCTGGTGCCATCGTAAATATAAAGGTAGTCGAAGCTACTTTCGGTGTAGTAAGTTCCCGACAAAGTCACACGACAGCCCGGTGTCTCCGGATTGATAATCATATAACTATTACACGAGTTAGGATAACTTCCCGTACCACCTGGATCATACACGGTTCCGGAACAGGCCGTAATTGTCGTTGTTCCGGAAGATGGCATATTGTATGTTTGAGAAAAGGATGTTCCTATGAAAGAAATCAAGCATATAAGAATGCCAAAAGAACGGAGAACTTGCTTCATACTAAGTTTTTTATTTATGAAAAACTGATTACTATGTTATATGTAAAATGTTGCCTAATACAATATTATTTACTTTTTGTTTCAAGTTGCAATTTAATATCATTCAAAACATTCATATAATTGATGAATGCCTGATAAGGTGAGGCATAGACTTCAAAGTTTCTTTTCACCATCATTTCTTCCAACCATTTGTTATTCATAAAGTTAAAATGGTCGGCGGCCTGAAGACGGAGCCAATTCAGCTTGGCTGTTTCATTGTTGGATTCCAAATAGAGCCCCTCCAATTTGAAGAGTTGCTCAAAGGCCTCCTGCTGCATTTCGTTGCCTAACCACTCCGTCGTATCCTTCTCTTCTCCTGAACAGGAAATCGCCCACGGAATATTCAGCGTCGTGTTCTTTTCTTCTGAATCTTCAATGGAACAAGGCAGAATCATTTGGTAATTCTCCGATTCTGCAAAATGAGAAAATAGCGATTGGAAGAAATCGAAAATGCCCGTCTCTTTCGTATAATACTCGCCAATGGTTTCGTAATCGAAGCCAAAATTGATATGAGGAACGTCCGCTGGAATCGCATTCAAGAAGCTCATATATTTTTCTGCCGTCAACGGAAACTGGTCCCAACTGTGGTCATTGAAACGGAGGGCGATGTCGTCACACAGGGCGTAGTTTCGTAACAAAAGTTTCAAGTCCGTCTGGAACGGGTTGCAATACAAGAAACCGGGATCTTTCCACGCCAAAATGTGCTTGGCCCCTTCCGTCAGTACCGTCTTGTACCCCATTTCAAACAGCCATTCGCCAATATCATCGGAATAAATCAGTTCCGTATTGCAAAAGGCGGTCGGTTTGATTCCGAAAACGTCTTGCAAAAGTTCCTCTTGCAGACGCACCTGTTCCACAAAACTATTCTTGCTGTGCAAGGCCGCGAGACTATGAGTAAATGTGCTTCCGGTAATTTCAACCTGTCCCGTGGAAAGCAGCTCTTTGAAACTGTCAATAACCTCCGGACAATAATCTTGGAAAAGCTTGATGGAACTTCCGGCAATGCTGAAACTGACGGATATTTTTTCCGGATATTTCGAAATGAGGGATTTCAACATCCGGTTTGCCGGCAGATAACAGCGTTCCGCCAATCGGTTGACCAAGTAGCTGTTCTGAAATTCGTCAAAGTAATCGTGATGAACGTTGATGTCAAAAAATCGGTACGTTCTTAAACGATATGGCTGACTAATTTGAAAATGGAAGCATATTTTTTGCATAGACGCAATCTTGTTAGAGGTCTTCGGGAATAACAGTGGGGAAACTATGGTTGAACTCCATACGGAACGGTTTCCCGATGATGTTGGTAAGGAAATCGTTGTACTGTTCAGTGAACTGGAACGTGTTCGTGTCGTAATAGTCGGCGGGAAGCGGGAAGTTGCCGATGTTCCCCATATCGATGGCGGTCGTGTGGTACTCTTCCAATTCGTTGTAAGGGACAATGTCTTTCAAAACGGGCATTTTTCCGTAATCTTGGCGGAGAAGGAGGTCGGTCACTTTATCGGCCAAGGTTGCGGTCAATCGGCGGTCGTACTCGTAGCATTTTCCGGAACGCGGAATGTAGCCGGAAATCTGGCCGCGGGCTTCAATGCCGGTATGACGGGCGATTTCGGAAGCAATCACGCCACTGATTCCGCCGAAACGGGGATGACCGTATTCATCGAGTTCGGAGCTGGCATACACCATTTCCAATTCTCCCTTTTCGTCGTTCCACCAGCGCACGCCTTCGGAAACGGCGATGATGAGTTCGCGTTTGGGTGAACGGAGGAATTGCTCCTTAACATATTCAAAAAAGAAATCCTTGCGTTCCCGCGTCATCGGAACCTCCGGAATGAGGGAGATTTGTGCGCCGCCGAAAGAAGCGGTTCCCGTAAGCCAGCCAGCGTCACGCCCCATCACTTCCAGCACCATAATGCGCTGGTGGGACTCGTTCGTCGTGTGAAGTTTGCTGGTGAGTTTCTTGATGGACATAGCGGCAGAAGCGAATCCGGGACACAAGACGGTTTCGTTATCTTGTCCGTTAAAATGATGTATCGTTCTGGTTCTCAAGTCGTTGTCGATGGTTTTGGGGAAACCGATAACGGGGATTCCGTATTTCTCATACATTTTCTTGGCAGCACCGTTGGTGTCATCGCCGCCGATGGTTACCAAGACATCAATCTTGTATCGTTCGATGTTTCGCAAGATTTGCTGGGAACGGTCTTCCGGATTTTTCTTGCTCGGAAACGGATTGGTACGACTGGACAGAAGTCCTGTTCCGCCATAGATTCCGTCGTAAGGGATGTTGGTGAGATCAACGAGGTCGCCGTCTCCCAAAAGCCCCTTCCATCCGCGGAGGATTCCGTAAACCTTGTAACCGAGCATAGAAGCGCGGTTGCGAACAAATTCGATACTTGAGTTGATGGCCGGTGTGTCGCCGCCGCCTGACAAAATGGCCAGCGTCTTGCCGGCAAATAATTTTTCTTGAATCATATTTGGATTTTATTTTTTATGACAATGAAAAATAGCAGGTTACTCTTCATCGGATGAGAAGTACTCTCTCCAGAAAGCTTGTAAAGCACCTTGTACCACGTGGCCCGGGTCTTTTCGAATGTTTGTTTCTTCTTTTCCCATCTCCGTGTAGATAGCATTGAGCATATTGTTGGTTGCAGTGCCAAGGAGATCGTAACTGACAAAGCCGGCCCCCGACTCGTAGTAGATGGTTTTGATCTCGTTCCACGTAGCGTTAGCGCCTATGGCTTGCATTCGGTCGGACAGTGCGCTGGTAGTGAATGACTGAACCGTGGCGGCGCAGCTGACTTTGAAATAAGAAGTAGCAGCCGTGTAGTCATCGGTATAGACTAACGATTCGGGGTCTCTAAAAGTGAGTGAGGAGATGGTTGTTTCGAAGTTGGATGACAGTGTGTTGCCAATCTGTTCGCAGGCGCGATTGACCTGACGTTCCAGTGTGTCCAGCAAGTAGCGCTTGCCGTGTGCGTCCAATGTGTCAGCAATTGTTCTCAGTGCCGACGAAGAGGAAAGGGCAAGTTTATATTCCGTACTTTCATAAAATCCGTCGGGGACGCAAAGATGGTTCAGTGCGGTGTCTTTGGATACCTGAAGGCACGCGCGGAGTGAGGTGGTTAATTCGGAGTTGGTGCGAAGTTGTTCGACGTAGTCACCGGAAGAGTCCCTGCAAGACCACAGCGTAATGGAAGCAAGGAACAAACAAAAATAGGTCAGTTTTTTCATAATACAAAAATTGGCTGCAAATTTACACTAAAAAGATGAATGACTGACAGTTTGTCCAAATTAAATTTCAAGCACGAAAAAAATTATAATTACTTAATTGTTAGATTATTAAAAATAAATTGAAGTTATCTGTCGCAAAATGATTTTTTTCGTACTTTTGCGGCCTCCAATTAAGAGAGAACAACGCCGCGTGGGGAGACGGATTCTGTTTGAAAACAGTGTGAAAACGCGGACAATTTGATTTGGCAGTTTAATTCTTTCACTGGAATTTTATTGTTAATAATGATGTAGGGAGAGTTAGCGTAATGCTGGCTCTCCTTACATCATTTTAGCACCTAACAATTTGGGAAATAACAAGTTCGAATTTCCTTATTTGTTTTCATATTGCAAAAATCGTAGTTAATATGGCAAAAATAAAAAAGGACTAACTCTTATAAAGTCAGTCCTGAATAATTTATATATAATTTATTAAATATCAATAAATTAGAACGAATAAGTAAGCATCATATCAATACGGTTGGCGTGGCCAGACGTAAGTTTGTCCTCCCAGTCACGATTGTAACGTTTTCCGTACAAGTACTCGATACCAAGCGTGAAATCCTGTGTAACCATCCAGAAAAGACTGGTGGCGAGGTAACGGGAACTGGAGTAATTTCCGCAGTCTTCCACATTGAAATCAAATCCCTTGAGACGGAGCAACCGAGAGTAACCGTAAACGACGGAGATGGCCCACTTATCCTCCTGATTCTTATTGGCCCACGTATATTGTGCGGAAAGGTAACCGCCATAATTCGGAACCGTGGAAAGGTATTCCTTGTTTTCTTGCCCTTCGCGACGGTCGATGATGCGAATCATATTTATTTGGGCACTTGACAAATCGTTGATGTAACTGGCGATGCCGCGTCCAGCGACGAACTGACCGGAAAAGAGAAGCCCCTTGCAGGGACGAATAGAACCACTCAAAGCAACGCCGTAGCCGAACTGATGCTTTGTGGTATAATCCACATTATTCCCCGCCGAATCTTTCTGATACTCAATATATCTAAGCGTACGGAAGAGACCACCAAGTTGTATGTGGCCAATCTTTCCCTTATACTTGAAGTGGGCGATAAGGTCCGGAATATTCTGCCACTCCGTACCATAGTTCTTGCTATTCTTGAGCTCGAAAGAGGGCAACTCCGCAGAAAACGTAACGTCCCATTGTTCAGGCAGGGGCAATCGGTAAGCGATTAACGGCTGACGGACAGAGATTTCAGTATTGGCGCCTTCCAAATCCACCGTGCGCGTACCAGCGGCCAAGTCCATAAATTGAGACCACGTATGACCAACCGTCAAACCGCCGTATGAAAAGTAGGCGTGACGCAATATGACACCGGTGAGGGAAGATGCCGGAACTCCTAATTCAATATAGGCGACCACGGATTTATTACCGACTTTTCCAACCGTACGGAAATGCAACTTGGTAGCTCCCATCGTGTAGCCAAAGTGCGTCGCGTAATCGGTAGGGACCGAAATACTGAACATTTTGAACGAATTAGCATCGACGCCGCCGTTGAAATCAAAGAAACCCGTAAAATGCAACGTACCACCTATTCCGAAACGGAAGTTGCGTTTCTTGTCTTCAACGGTAAAATGTGCTTCTCCTTTGTCGGTATAAACTTTCTGAAAATAACCACGATCGGGTTCTTCGAACGTACTCTGCTCATTTTCAGGAACTACGCGTGCTGATTTTTGTTTCTTAACAGAATCTTGCGGAACTGTTTTTTGAGAATAGACGAAAGGCGTTAATAAAATCAAAAAAACAATAAGGGCTAAATGTCCAAAATTCTTCTTCATAAAAATCAATTAGGTTATTTGTGAAATTCTTTAAAACAAATATTATTCCCATCGGGATCCTCCACAAAAGCAACGTGCCCGTATCGTGTTCCGATGGCGCTGGTGCATTTCAGACCAAGATGTTTGCAAAGATCCAATTCTTTCCTCAAATCATCTACAACAATGCCGAAAGAATACATTCCAACGGGAAACATATCGCATTCAATGAGTTCAATATCGACATAATTCCCGTGCATAATTTGAATCTTTCCCATTTCGCCAGCATCCGTATAGAGGCCAATTCTATAACCTAAAACATCCCGATAAAACGAGATGGACTTTTTCAAGTCTTTAACAACGAAGGTCACATATTCACCTCTGTCTCGCATACTAAATTAATTCAAGTTTCGCATGTTG
>DCHI01000076.1:0-25705 GCA_002314795.1 Bacteroidales bacterium UBA1756
CGTGTCTACTTTTTCAAGAGCAACAAAATATCCCAGCTTAATGATATATGGACTGAAAATGATATTCGTCGTGCTTACAAGGAATTGGCAAAGTTAGTTAGACCAACAAAAGACATCAAGTATCCTTTTAATATAAGGGTAAAAGCATCTCAGTACCAGGAATATCAAGATAAAAAAGTTGTCAGCAATGCATTGAATAAAGCAACTTTGAACTATAATCTTTCTTCCCGATATGATGAAAAGTCTCAAAAATATATTCAAGAATATTTGAAAGTAGAAAAAGGCGACATCGTCATCAAAGAGAAGGTGGCTGAAGTATTTGGTCCTATCACCTGTTCTTTGTATTACTATGATAAGAATGCCAAAAGAAATTTCGCAAAAGGAGATAGAATTGATGGATTGAAAATTTATAGGGATGGCATTATCGCAACTCCATTTGCCGAGTATAAAGAAGACCGGGATGAGCAAAAAGATTTATTTGGAATTGATAAACGTCGATGGTCTGGCTTTTTTGAAAAACTCAGTACAAGGGATTTGCTCGGGTGGATTGACATTTCAGATGAATTGAACCCGAAAATCATAGATTCCACTAATCGACAGGATTTTGTTGACAATAGAGAGTGGGGAGCATTAAAATCCTTTGTGATAGACCAAGTACATCAAATTGAATTATTTCTGAAGCATCAGAAATCTAAACAGAAATCAGAGAACCACGAAAAATTGAAGCAAGCGACAGAAGATGTTTCAAAAATCAAAGCTACAATTGAAAAGGTCAAAAAAGACTCTGTTCTTTTATCGCCAGATATTGAACAAGATTTGAATGAAATAGCTTCTAAACTGGACACTATCAAATCTGCAGTTGACAGTTCAGCTGAAGATATGATGCAAATGGAACAGAATCAAAAAGTACAAGAGAATTTGTTCTTCAGTCTCGTGTCTCTTCAATCTTATGCCGCGCAGATGTCACATATATTCCGTACGTCAATCGGTTATATAAAACGTTCGGCTGAATTTGTTGCAAAATGGGTTCCAATAGGGGAAAAGCAAGACAAAGTGGTAAAACATTCGAAAATCGTTTTTGAAGACACGAACAATTTGTCAAAAGCGATGGATTTCATGCTTAGTTATGCCGAAGATGAATCCACTTTTGAATTTTTTGACCTTCGTCAGGCCGTTTATGAAATCTTTGATGAACGGTATTCTTATTTGTTTGAGGAGGAGTCTGTTAATATTGAAAGAATTGTTGAAGATGATTTTGAATTGCTTTACAATAAGAAGGCATTTCAAGATATGTTCGGAAATCTGATTGACAATTCAATTAAAGCACTAAGAAACATTCCAGGTAAGCGAATCAAATGCAACGCTTTGCGTGAAAATGATTCTCTTGTCATTTTTTTCTCCGACAATGGGTGTGGTATCCCTGAAGAAAACAAAGATAAGATTTTTGATGTATTCTTCACTACAACAGCTGATTTTGGGGGCGCAGGTTTGGGATTGTATATTGTAAAATCGAGATTGGAATCCATTAAAGGATCTATTTCTTTGGAAGACAATGAATTCCTTCCTACAGGCGCTACATTTAAGATAATAATACCTTTAAAACATGATTGACATGAAAAAAATGGATGTGGAAGTCGTCTATATTGACGATGTATTGAGACCAGAAAAAAATGCCTTTCTTGATGATCTGGAAGGAACGATATCAGTTGCCAAGCAATTTGATAATCCGTCAAAAGGACTCGCATACATAAAAGAAAATATTGATAAGAATATTATTGTTATTTTAGATTGGAGATTCACCAATAGTAGCCAGCAAGGATCGGACATATTGAATGGCATACATGAAATGTCAACTTTAGTTCCAGTTATAGTTTTTACGGGGGCCAACATAGATGTAGTAGCAGCCAGCAAAATGTTTAAAGGCCAGGCATTCAGCTGTCTGTCTAAAGATGCTTCAACTCAGGAGATAACTGATGCAATCGAAGACGCATACCAACGTATTCAAAACGATATTCGTTCCGTTATGGAAAAATGGATTCTGAACCAGTCTGTGGAGAAACGAAATGTTCCTTATATGTCGTACGGCAATAAAACATATACTATGAATGACCTTCTTGTTTCGATTCGTAAACAAGATGAGATTGGGAAAGAATTGACTCGCAATATTTTAGGTCTTGCCGCTGAAATGTTTACTAATGGTTTGAAGAAATGAAACTTAATGCGGTAATTGTTTGTGACGATTCTGAAAACAATAATGATATGAAATTATTGTTCGCCAATCTTATGCGAGAAACTTCCAAATCTTTAAGTTCATATAAAGATGCAAATGACATTGTCTTGAATCTTGTGAATTTGACGCACGATAAAGTTGATGCTCAATCGCTATCCGGACATTTGTCGATAGTTAATCAAAATGCTTTCTTGTGTCATATATATGCGCATGGCGATTATGAAAAGATTCGGATGAATGATGAAGTTATGGTTTCATCGACGTTGAATCCATATTCTTTCAGTAATGCTTTGGTCTATACGTTTTCGTGTCGTAATGGCAGAGAATTGGCCGATGTCTTAATAAGCAATGGAACGCAGCTGTTTGTGGGATATACTGACGATGCTTGGTTTACAACGGGATGCGAGAATAATTATATTGAAAGAATAGCAATGACATTTGTCGATTCCTTTTTGAACGGTAGTAATGCACAAAAAGCATTTGAAAAGTTAAAGGATGCTTATAACAATGTTATCTTCGACGATTCTTTGAATGACCCGATATTAAAAGGAAATCTTCGTAAAAATCGTGAATGTTTGATTCTTAAGGGTAACGGGAAATTAACAATTGCTGATGTGATTTTGAAATAAATTTGGAGGTGCTTACAATGGCGAAAAAGAAATATACATTCATTGACCTTTTTGCAGGGTGCGGAGGCTTGAGTGAAGGATTAACTCGAAATTATGATTAAAAACTAATAAAATGAACAAAGACATTCAACTTCAGTTGTTTAAAGACTTTATTGTTAGTTGCACTGTAAATGCAAAAAGTGTAAAGAATTATTCTGATTTCAAACGGATTAACGAATGCCTTGCTTTGCTATTTCCTGACAAACAAGATGTTTCCATTTTGGATTTTGATGATGCAATTGAGTTTGAAAAAATTGTCAAAGAACTTGAAAAACAAAAGGAATACATTGAAATTAATGTCAAAGGTAAGAATCAGTATTCGACAACTGTCGGTTGGTATCAACGTTTTCTTAATGCGAAGAGTCTATTTTCAAAATATGAGTTGCCTGTAAGCTTGAAAAACGAATGTTTAGCTTTCCCTCTCCAAACCATCTACTACGGCGCTCCCGGTACGGGGAAAAGCTACAAGGTAAAGAGTGAAAAGTTACCAGGCGTTGCTGAAGAAAACATTTTCCGCGCTACTTTTCACCCAGATTACGATTATGCAAGCTTTGTAGGATGCTACAAACCGAAAAAAGAGGGCGAAAAAATCACCTACTCCTTCCTTCCCCAAGTCTTCACCAACGCTTACGTCAAGGCGTGGAACGAAATGAAAAACGAAGAACCGAAACAGGTTTACCTCGTCATCGAGGAAATCAACCGCGGCAACTGCGCCCAGATTTTCGGAGATCTGTTCCAACTGCTGGATAGGGGAGACGATGGTAAGTCAGAATATCCTGTTGATGCTGATGAGGATTTGAAAAACTATTTGCGCAATGCTGTAGATGATAATGGTATTTCGGTCCTTATAAATAAAGAAGGTATCAACGGTGGCAAACTTTGCCTGCCTCCAAATATCAATATCCTCGCCACAATGAACACCTCTGACCAGTCGTTATTCCCGATGGACAGCGCCTTCAAACGCCGCTGGGAGTGGGAGTATGTGCCAATCAGATACACGGAAGCTGAAGCAAAAGACGTTAATGATAACTTCCATACTTTCAAAATTACCATCGGCAGTAACACATACAAATGGGTGGATTTCTTGGCAAAAGTCAATGAAAAGATTTTGGCTGTTACCGATTCCGAAGATAAGCAGATGGGTGAGTATTTCATCAAGAAAGACATTGATGAAAAGACATTCATCAACAAGGTGATGTACTATCTGTGGAGTGAGGTTTGTAAAGACAATTATAAAACCAATTTGAATCTGTTTTTCACGGATGATGGAACCGAATTCTCTTTCAACGAACTTTTCACAGGCAAGGCAACAGCGCTGCTGGTGGGTTTTATGAAGAAGTTGCAGGTAAAAAGCGAGGAAGAAAAGAAGAAAGAAAATTCAACAGAAAACTTTAAAGCAAACGATGATGTGTCGTCAACTGAAGATTAGATTGTATAAAAATTAAATCTCACCATTATGGCAAATGATTTTGAATTGTTGGTCGGCAAAATAGAATCTGCAAACCAGGTTTTGCAGAACAATGCCCGTGTGGTTATTAATCGTCACGTGACCGCTAAAGCTTGGCTGACGGGATATTACATTGTAGAATACGAGCAAAATGGTGCCGACCGCGCGAAGTATGGCGAAAAACTGATACCCGAATTGTCAAAACGACTAGGAAATAACAAGTTTAGTGTCAGCACGCTTAAATTGTATCGACAATTCTATCAAGTTTATCCGATGTTGTCAAATGAGATTCTTGGTTTTCTAAAAACATTTCCCGTAATAGGACAATCACCGATTGGCCAATTGCAAATCGCTGAACATCAGCAAAATGAAAAAAGCCAATCAGTGATTGCCAAATCTGAAAACATATTTGCTTCACGCAATATTTTATGTGATTCAGTCGTACCATCAACACAACTTTTTAATAAACTGTCGTTTACTCATTTGTCTCTCTTGCTCCCGTTTGATGACCCTCTCAAACGCGCTTTTTACGAGACAATGGCTATCCGCGGAACTTGGAGTGTACGCGAGTTGCAACGTCAAATCGATACCAACTATTACGAACGTAGCGGCTGGAGCAAGAATCCTCAGCAATTAGCAGAATTGGTGAACGAAAAATGCGAAGTCGCCACGTTGCAAAATGACCTTAAATCTCCTTTTACATTTGAATTTTTGGGGCTTTCTGCAAAAAATGTAGTGGAAGAAAGCGATTTGGAATCCGCAATTCTCAATCATTTGCAGGAGTTCATTCTCGAACTCGGAATGGGTTTTTGTTTTGAGGAACGTCAGAAAAAATTACTTATTGATGACCGCTATTACAAAGCCGATTTGGTTTTTTATCATCGTATTCTGAAACGTCACGTGATTGTAGAACTCAAAGCACATCGTTTGGATTATTCCGATGCTGCGCAATTGAAAATGTATTTGGCTTATTTTCGTAAAAATATTCAGCAACCCGATGATTATGATCCTATTGGCATTCTGATGTGTTCCGAGGTTGGTCAGGAAATGGTAGAATATTTAGCTGCTGATATTGATGAAGAAATGTTCATCTCAAAATACAAACTTGAAATACCTGATAAGGCCAGAATGATGGAATTCTTGCGGCAACAAAACAATCTATAAGGGCCAATTTATGATCCTCCTTTTCGAAGAATATCAATACACAACGGCCGCCGACATCGCACTCATCAAGCAGTGTGTTGACGAGGCCTATCTCACCGAAACTGACAATTATGTGAAAATTGGCTGCGTGGGCTATTTCTACTGCACGCATCCCGAAATCAATGATGCTGTTTTTGTTTTGCCTAAAGTGTTTATTGATGAAAATGGACTGGCTTTCGGAAAAATTGAACCGGAAAAGATAATCCGACTGGATTCTTTTTCTGATAAAAGTCTTGACCAAGAAAAGGAAACGATTTTTGAACTTTCCGCCTGGCTCTATCAAGCCATCGCTCATTTCGTAGAAGAACACAAAGATACGGACATCGTAAAGATGTCGAATGTGCAGGAAGTCGCCTCCGCAAAAGGAGAAAAGTGTCAGACCTACATAGACATTATTCTCCAATTGCAAAAGTTTCAGAAAGAGCATAGGCATCTGTTTACCTATATCTCCAT
This sequence comes from Bacteroidales bacterium UBA1756, assembly GCA_002314795.1. Taxonomy (GTDB): domain Bacteria; phylum Bacteroidota; class Bacteroidia; order Bacteroidales; family WCHB1-69; genus UBA1756. The sequence continues at coordinate 6,002 of DCHI01000076.1, forward strand.
TGTCAATCGCAGCGGCACCCGCAAAATCAACTGGAACAAGACCGTGCGGAAAGTGCAACCCTTTTTACAAGACGACACGCCCATCTATATGGATTTTTACAACAAAACAAAATCCATCAATTTCGATGAGGAACTGATTGTGCTTTTCTTTTCCACGCTCCGTTACTTGCAGGAAAAAATGCGATTCAAAACGGTGTGCGACCTGCGCTATGACTTGATTCCCGTCCGAAAAATCGAATCAATGATTTCGCACGGACAAGGCACCCGCCGCCTGCGTACCATCCGCAAAAAATATTTCACCGACGAGCTCGTCCAACTTTGGAATTTGCTGTATGTGTTTTTCGATAAGGCCGAGAAAATCGCTTCGGGCAAATATCATCAGGAAAAATTGTTGGCCATCAAGTTCAACATCATTTTCGAAGCGATGATCGACCAGCTCATTGGCGGAAATGATGTGGAGGAGAATCTGAAAAGACTTAAAAATCAGAAGGATGGCAAGCACTTGGACCATCTTTACAAAGAACCTTCGCTAATCAATAATTCTGGAGACATTTATTTCATTGGCGATAGTAAATACTACAAAGAGAGTACGGATTTGGTTGGAAATTCTGTGTATAAACAGTTTACATACGCCAAGAATATCATTCAGTATCATATTGACCTTTTTAATAAAAGCAAACAGTATCCTGACGGAATTCAATACCGCGACGCGCTAACGGAGGGTTACAACATTACGCCGAATTTCTTCATTCGGGCAAGTGCTGTAAAAGATGAGAATGGGTTATATTCTTACACGGAAGATGGGCTGAAGAATGAATATGAAGATGATGTAAAAGAAAAACAGAACAAACTTTTCAACTGCCATTTCCCCAACCGTCTTTTCGACCGTGATACTTTCGTGCTGCAAACGTATAACATCAACTTTTTGTATGTGTTAGCGCATTATGTGCAAGGTGCCGACAAGAGTATTCAAAAAAGAATTCGTGATAAATTTAGAGAGGACTTGCTGAAACGTTTCAATGCTTTGTACGACTTCTGGATTCTTACCACAAACAAATCTCAACTCCAGTCCGCCATTGACAAGCATTTCCGAAAAATTAATGGCAAGGTGTTCTGTCCCTATCCCGATGAAGATGAACCTTTGCTTTATTTGGCATTGGAAAAAGAGGCAGTCGGAATGACGCAAGTCGCTGATTTTATGATGCTTCGCAAAAAGAAAATCGACGATCTCGCTCTGATTGCCGCCTTGGAAGAAGATTTTGATGTTTACAAACTGCCTGCCTTGGGCGATGACCCCAAAGAGGCGATGGAAAAAGAGAAAAAGAGACGGGTGGAACAATACCAATATGATTTCTATCAGAACCAGTATGGCGAATTGAAAGTGGCGGAAGAACAAGAAAGTTACATTCCTTTTCCCTCCGACACAGTCTTCCTTATCGGCTGCTACAAAAATGAGGAGCATTTGGATTGGATTCGGAATAATCAAAAATACAACGTCCGTCTCGGTGACCGCCGCGGAGCTGTGAAAGAAAACGATGAACAGGTTGTAACTGCAAGATTTTTAATTCTTTATGATTTTGAAAAGCCATCCGAATATAAAGTGTATCATTTGGATAACAAGCAACGGGTATATAAGTTAGAGGATATGAAGAAAGCAGAATACCCAACCCCGGAAGGAGCAAAATATTTGCTCTATGACTTGACAGGCGAACCGATAAAATTGGTTATTGACGTCCAGAAAATATTGGAAGCCAAAGAAGTACAAAAGGGATCTCCATTAGAAGGCGCGCCCGTCTATCTCACCGGAAAAGAACTACAAGAAATACGGCAACAATAATCATCGTCCCCGCCCCTAAAGCTAACGCATATTTTTGTTAAAATAACGGACTACCAAACTTCATAAAGAAAGTTTTGAGTATCTTTGTCCCCTCCCTTCATCAATAAGGATGTGGCTATTTAGCAATGAATTAACTTTATGAAATAATATGACAACAAAGCAGGAAATCCAACTTTTTGAAAGCAAGAAAGTGCGGACGGTCTGGGATTCGGAAACAGAACAATGGTACTTCAGCGTAGTTGACGTTGTGGAAGTGCTAACAGATAGCGTGAATCCCACTGACTACATAAAAAAATGAAGAAACGCGATCCTATACTTGCAGAAGGGTGGGGACAAATTGTCACCCCCCTTTCTATTCAGACGCCAGGCGGCAAGCAAAGAGTAAATTGCGCTTCCCAGCAGGGACTTTTCCGCCTCATCCAATCCATACCATCTCCCAAAGCGGAACCATTCAAGATTTGGATGGCACAAGTGGCATCGCAACGCCTTGACCAAATGCAGGATCCGGAATTGAGCATTGACCAAGCCATTGTGGACTATAAGCGTCTCGGCTACAGTGACAAGTGGATTAATAATCGCATCAAAGGCATTGAGGTGCGCAAGGAACTTACCGATGAATGGGAACGTGCCGGATACGGACAACAATTGCTCAAACAGCTTTCCGTTGCACTTACAGAGGAATTCGGGAAAGGTTTCTCAGTAGGGACATTGTATTATATGAGGCAATTCTATATTACCTTTCCTCAAATATTCGCTACCCCGTGGCGAATATTGTCTTGGTCTCATTATAAACGCATTATGCAAGTTTCGTCTGAAGCTGCTCGTAACTGGTATTTGAAAGAGGCCTCCGAAGAATATCTGCTCTGTTTGCCTACCAAAGAGGAACTTCGTAAGGAAATTGAAGCCCAAAAGGAACTTTTTGCATTGCAGCAGGCAGATAAAACCAATAACCGCTGATTTTCCCCCTCGTACGATTATGTCCCACACGCTAACACTTACTTGCCCGGAATGCGGGCTCACGTTTGACAGAACCTCTACTCTATTAGCAGTTCCTCCGCTCTGATTTTCGGCACGAAGTGGACACCCGCTTCGTTCCGATAGTACGCCTTGTTTTCGTCAGCTGAGGTCGGAACGAGCCGGATGGTTTCCGCCCCGCTGCCAATGGCAAGAATCGCTAATGGCTCGTACGGAAGTTGAAACTCGTGCGTGACGTTCTCTTTGTTGAATGCGCCGATTATCAGTCCGTTGAGCCCAAGGTCTACGGCTTTCAGCAACATACTTTGCAAGGAGATTCCTAAGTCGATATCCAACATCTTGTTTTCGGGAACGGTGCCGCAAACAATGATGAACGCCTCCGGTTCTGTACCGGCAAACGGAAGATGCAGCTCGGGAAGCATACCACCCAACTTGATGTTTTCCAACACCTTGCCCGCTCCATTGTTCTTGGTAATCAGTTTGAAACGCAGTGCCTGCTGGTTCTTGGCTGACGGAATCTTGGTGTTCACCGCCACGATCTTTTTCAAAGTCTCTTCCGTCACCTCGTATTCCTTTCTGTACCCGCGGTAACTGCGGTTCCGTTCCAAAAGTGAGTCGATGGAAATGCGCTTTACGACGACTTTTTTGCCTTTCGCACCGAAAACCTCGTCGTATCGGTTTTCTAAATATCCGTCTGCCATATTCTTTTTTTTTAGAAGCGGCAAAAATACGCAATTTACAAAGTCCGTTCGTCTTGTTTTTTTGTAAATTTGCCCCCAATTTTTTAAGAAATGAAAAAGTTAGTCACCCTTGTTTTTCTCTTTGTTCTGACAAAGGGACTTTTTTCTCAAGATTATAATCAACTGTCACTTTCCAACAACATTTTTGCAGATGAAATCAAAAGTGTTCAGCTCTGTAAGGAGGGTTTTCAGTTCGGCTTCCCGATTATCGTTTTAGAAAGTTCTGAGAAACTGATACTTTCGTTCGACGATTTGAATGGCGATGGCCGTTATTTGAAATACACGTTCATCCACTGTTCCCACGACTGGAAACTCGACGGGATGAATCAGATTGAATACTTGGACGGTTTTATGGAGGACGAAATTACGGAATATGGCTACTCTTTCAACACGATTAATCCGTACAAACATTACGAACTGACCTTTCCCAACGATATGATGCGAATCACCAAGTCCGGAAATTACATCCTGTTCGTCTATGACGATACGCAGGACCAGCCGGTACTTACGCGCCGTTTCGTGGTGATGGAACCGCTTCAGGCCAGCATCGAAGGCTGGGTCGATCGGGCTTCGGACGTGAGCGCGATGTATCAAAAGCAGGAGGTTGACTTTATCGCCAACACGGGCTCGTGGTCCGTTCCTAATCCCGCCCAATATTTGCACGCAACGATTTTGCAGAACGGACGATGGGAAAACGCCATCACCGGACTACGCTACCGTGCCGGAAAACCGGGCGAGTACGATTTTGACTACGACGACAACCGCAACGTCTTCAACGGTGGCTCCGAGTTCCGCGCTTTCGACCTTAAAAGTCTGAAATACAACGGAAACCATATCGTTTCGGTGGGGAAGGAGAAAGGGGAGAACCACGCGTATATCTTAGAGGATCAGGCCCGCCCGTTCGGTCCGTACGTGTCCGGAACGACCGCCTGTGGAAAGTGCTACTACAAAACGGAAGACTATTCGGAAGATAACCGCGAGGAGTACGTCCATACGCATTTTACGCTCAAAAGTGACTATCCGATGGGGGAGGGAAAGTGTTACGTTTTCGGGGAATTGACCGACTGGCGCATCATCCCCGAGGCGGAATTGCACTTCAATGAGGCGTTGAACATTTGGGAAACTTCGCTGTTCCTGAAACAGGGCTACTACAATTATCAGTATGTGTTCGTGCCCAAAGGTTCTTCCGCCATCGATGAAACGTATATCGAAGGTAATCACTGGGAAACCGGAAACGAATACACGATTCTGCTTTATGTGCAGGAAGAAGGAACTTCCTACGACCGACTCATCGGGTATAAAGTGGTGAGCGTCAATGCACAGTGAGCAGTGAACTGTAAATAGTGAGTAGTGAGTAGTGAATGGTGAGCCGTAAGTAGCGGCCCAAAATTTTTTGAAATGAAAAGGTTTTTTGTTATGGTACTGGTTTTATTGTCCGTGTTGTCGGTTCGGGCGCAACATACGCCGGAACAGATTCAAACGATTTTTGAAAAAGAGTTTTCGGGTTATCTGGAAAAGTACGATTCCGAGGACGCAGCCGATTCCGTATTAGCTGCCCTTGACCGTTACATCGCCGTTTCCGAGGCGAGTTATCGTAAACGTCCTACTCCCGAAATTGCTGCTGAAATCGCCATTTGGCACAATGCCAAAGGAACCCTTCTGGGTAATTATCTTGCTGAAAATCACTATCGTATATCAGAAAGAACCCCGCTTCAAACCACGAGTGAGTCGGATTGGAAACTGTGGGACGAACTTACCTTCCGCAAGGTGATTTTGAATGAGTTTTGGACGTCATTGGCTCATCAGACGGAACTCTGTTCCATCCAGCCGGACAAGTACGCTTCTCTTTTCGAAATGCCGGATGAAAAAGATTGCTATTCATCCCTTTACGACATTTTGGCCTATCATTTTGCCAAACAACTCCAAGATTTGTTCTTCTATGATGTTTCATCGCAATTTAATCATTCTCAATTCTTTGAAGAAAAAATCACTCTCCCGAAAGAGGCAGACTCGTTGTCGCCGCAATACCAGTTTTTAAAGATAATGGATGAGGTGGCATCGGTTCACGCGAACGATGTCAACCCCATTTCCCGGAATTACAATCGCATCGTACGGCTGACTTGCTTATACGAGCATTGCAGTTTCGCGGATAAGGATTCATTGTATGTGGCTGCTTTGCAAAAGATTGTGCCTGAAAAGAACCAAAAGGGCATTGTCAGTCAGTTGGTTTATTGCAAATTGGGAGAATTTTATCACGAAAGGGGAACGGGTGATAATGCGAAGGACGATGACTTTTTGACCGCTATCGAATGGTACGAAATGGCCATTGCGGCCGAGCCGAAGACGGAATGTGCCGAAACGTGCGAAGGAAATAGGGACGAAATTAAAGAAAGAGATTATGATTTCTCGTCTCATCAGCAAAATACCGCTTCCGATGTTTTACTTCAAATCCGATCCAAAGATTGTGATTCTCTGTATCTTGCGGTTGTCAAATGTCCTAAGCAGCGTGACAGATTCCCTTATTCTGTAATCAAAAAGCAGACGATTTCTATTAAAAATTCGCATCGTTTTCGCTATGATGCCACCTTGGCCTCATTTATGTCTCTTGAACCAGGTGATTACGCCATTTTGCTGGATGAAGATCCGATTCCCAATTCAATTACAAAAGATTATTACCGCCGTGTTAAATCGGAAATGATTCACGTCACTCGGTTGGCTATGCGCTACCTTGAAAGCGAAGATGATGTAAAAGTTTGGATTACAGATTTTAAAAGTGGAAAGCCCCTTCCAAACGTTTCTGTTCGTTTAGCCGATAGGCAGAACGCTACCATCTCCGAAAAGATGATGACGGATAAGGATGGTTTTGCATTGTTCCGTCTTCAAAAGTATAGAGACTATTGGAAACAATTGTCCAATCGTAGCTATTGTAGCTTGGAATTGTCTGCTAATCAAGGAAATGATATGACTTCTGACTATATTAGCATCTATTCGGATGGATTTGCGGAGATTGAAAATGTGAGTGCGAACATTATGACCGACCGTGCCATTTATCGACCAGGTCAAATCGTTGAATGGAAGGCGATTTTGTTGAAACGGGTTTCCAATAATGAAGAATTGCTCCCGAATACGAAAGTCAATGTTGCGTTTTATGATGACAATGGCATCCGTTTTGCACAAGATTCGTCGGTTACCAATGAGTTCGGCTCAGTTACAGGCGAAATAGTTCTTCCAAGCTCAATGGCTTTGGGGCATTTTTCAATTGATGTCAAGTGTCAAGGCAAACGTGCTGGTAGCAAAGATCTTCGTGTTGAAGAGTACAAACGGCCTACTTTTGAAGTGACTATGAAGCAGCCGGACGGTTCTTATAAATTGGGTTCGGACATTACGGTGGAATGTGCCGCGACGGCTTACGCGGGCTATCCCGTCCAAGGGGCGAAAGTGTCGTATAATGTGGAAAGGACCACTTATTTCCCGTTCCGCTTTTATGGATGGTGGCGTTTCCCAAGACCGACTCAGAGCGAGAAGCAAATTGTTAGTGGTGAATGTGTTACCGATTCGGAAGGAAAGTTTCAAGTCACTTTTAAAGCGGAGAAGGAGAATGAAATTGCTCAAAGTCTTCCCGTGTATCAGTACACAATTACGGCAGTTGTCACCGATGTGTCTGGAGAAACGCACGAATCCTCGAGCTCCGTTCGTGTCAGCGAGAGAATGCTTCAGCTCGAAGTGGAACTTCCTGATTGCATTGAAGTTGGCTTTACTGAAAACCGGTTCCCCATCCGTGTCAACAACCTGTCAGGCGTTCCTCAAACGGCAGAAGTCGATTTTTCCATCGTACAACTTTGTATGCCGGAACATTATCGTTTTACACCGCCCTATTCTTGTGCCGGCGCCGATGAACAGTTCGGGCAACTTTTTCCCTACTATGATTTTAAGGGAGATAACCAGCCCTACTCTTGGCGCGAAAAAGAGACCGTCTATTCCAGTCACGTAACTGCCTCGGCCACATCCACTTTCTCCATCGCCAATCTGTCAAAACTTCCATCCGGCGCGTATAAACTGATGCTTGCAACTACGGATGCTTTCGGTCAAAAAGTGGATGAGGAATTTTTCTTCTATGTTTCTCAAAATGAAAATGAGTTCTCGGTTTATTCCCCTTTGAGAGTTTCTGCTAACAAAGAGAGTTTGTACGAAGGCGATACGGTGACTTTTAATATTGGCTCCTATTTGGAAGATCAACAGGTTTTCATTCGTATTTCTAATAATGATAAGATATTGGAACAGAAATGGATACGTTTGAATAAGAGCAATTACGTTTACCGCCACCCGATTCAGAAAGGCGAAGCCGGTTCTATGACGTGCTGTGCGTATGTAGTTCGCGAAGGCCAATGTTTTGAAAAAAGTAAAACGGTTAGCATCAGCGACAAACGGAATCAAATTGAATTTGAGTTTGTTACCTTCCGCGACAAACTGCAGCCCGGTGACCGTGAAACGGTAAAAATTCGGATGAAAGACGCTTTAGGGGGCAATCTCTCAGAAACGGAATTGTTGGCTCTTATGTATGATGCTTCTTTGGATGCCTTCGCGCCGTTGAAACTAAATTCTATTTTTTATTATCCTACTCCAAAATTATCAAGAATTAGGTGTAACTATGAGATTCGTGACGAAGATTACTCGCCGTTTTTAGCATACGATTATTTTCATTCTTTTTTTGAATTTTATACGATTGATCTTCCTACTTGGGAGAATCTTAGTTTTTATGGTTCGCCAAGATTGTATAAAGGGATGGTTTGTGCGGGACGTAGTATTGACGGTGCGGAAGAAATGGATTTTCTCGCCGAAAACGCTGTCGTTTTGGATGCGGATATTGAAAAATGTGCTGTTTTGGATGCGGAACCTGTATTGGTGAAACCTGGAATGTCAACGGAAAAACAAGATGTTCTGCTCCGTTCCAACTTTGAAGAAACGGCCTTTTTCTATCCGTTTTTGACCACAAACAACGGGGAAATTGAATTTGAGTACACCATCCCCGAAAGTTTGACCAGGTGGAAAATGTTGGGCTTTGCCCACACGCTCGCCAAGCAGCAGGGAACCTTTGAAAAGTTCGTCACCACGCAGAAACCATTGATGGTCGTTCCGAACGTGCCCCGCTTTGTCTATGAAGGCGACCAGGTCGATTTCTCGGCGAAAGTGGTGAACCAAAGTGGGAAAAAACTCTCCTGTTCCGTGGAACTGCAACTTCTGAATGCCGCTACTTCGGACATAATTTCTACTGAAAACCAGGATGTTGTGGTGGCTGACAGCGCCACTGTTGCCGTGCGTTTCCCCATCTCTGTTCCCAATGGTTTGGTCGGATTGACGTATCGCATTGTGGTTCGTGCGAGCGACGGCTCCGTCTCCTTCAGTGATGGCGAAACCAACGACCTGCCGGTGCTCTCGCGTCGCCAGTTGGTGATGGAAACACTTCCTCTTTTCATTACAAAAAAGGGAACAAAGACATTCTCTTTCAATGATTTGCCGTCATCGAAAGAAAACCTTGTCTCTTGTAAATTGCAGTTCACGCCCGACGCCCGTTGGAACGCACTATTGGCGCTTCCTTATCTGATGGAATATCCGTACGATTGCAATGAACAGTTATTCAGTAAGTTGTATGCAAATTCCATCTCTTCTTTTATTGCAAAAAAGAATCCGAACTTTTTACCGCTTTTGCAAAATACTTTGAAAAATCAGCCCGAGATGATGCGTTCAAAATTGGCTCAAAATGCTGATTTAAAACAAATTATTTTGGAAGAAACACCTTGGATTGCCGATGCGATGAACGAAGATGATGCCATTCAAAACGTTACTTGTCTTTTTGATGCAAACGATTTGGAGGAACAGCAAAAGTCCATCGTGAACAAGCTGACTCACAATCAAAACAACGATGGCGGTTGGTCTTGGTTCTCTGGAAGCGGTGACCGCGAAAGTAGTCGTTACATCACACAGCACCTGCTTATCGGTGCGGGCCGTTTGATGGACAAGGGAATTTGTCAGCCCGACAACAATTTCTTCTCCGACAATATGTTGAAGAAGGCCATCAATTTCATTGACAAAGATGTGGAGCAAGATTTTCTTTTGATGAAAAAAGAGAATCCGAAAATGTTGAACGAAAGCAAGTTGGGAACTTCAGAGTTGCATTATTTATATGCACGAAGTTTCTACTTGAAAAAATATCCCGCCCGCACGGAGGCCTACGCTTTTTATAAAAAACAATTGGTGGATGATGCCAAAAAATTGTCCAATGTGTATATGAAAACGATGGCCGCTTTGACGTTATGGCAGTCCAATGAAAAAGGCGATCGTGATTTGGCTAAAAGTATGATGTTGGATATCAAACAATTGGCTATTCATTCGGAAGAAATGGGGATGTATTGGAAAAAAGAGGGCGTTGGTTTTTATTGGTACGAAGCGCCCGTTGAACGGCAGGCACTCTTGATTGAGGCCTTTCAGACGATACTTCAGGACGAAGCATCGGTGAAAGAGATGAAAGTGTGGCTTTTGCAACAGAAACGGACGCAGCATTGGGAAACCACACGTTCTACGGTGGAGGCGTGCCACGCCTTGTTGACGGAAATGGATTTGCAGCAGCCGGATACGTCGTGCCACGTTACTGTCCAGTTGGGAAATGAAACCGTCGATTTCGTTGATACATTGCAAGTTCCGTTCAAGAAGGATTTGAGTTCTTCGATGCAAAGTTCCAAAGATGAAAAAGTGGTGCTGGCGCGTGACAAGGACGGACTTTCGTATGGCGGCGTGACGGTTCGTTACTATAAAGATATAGATGAAATTATGGGTACGGAAACCGGGCAGCCGTTGTCGGTGGTGCGTGCCTTGTTCCGTGTGGACCGTGACGAGCGTGGGGAGGTGCTGACGGCGTTGTCAGATGGCGTGGCGTTGCGAGTCGGGGACAAGGTGCGGGTTCGTATGGAGATACGGGCGGACCGCGACCTGGAGTTTGTTCACCTGAAGGATTTGCGTGCGGCGGCGTTTGAGCCCACCGAAACGTTGTCGCGCTACTGCTGGCAGGACGGCCTCGGGTACTACCAAAGTTTTCGTGACGCTTCCGTCAACTTCTTTTTCGACTGGTTGCGAAAAGGAAGTTACGTTTTTGAGTACACGCTTTTTGTGACGCAAACCGGAACGTTTAGCAGCGGTTATTCTTCCATCCAATGTATGTACGCACCCGAATTTTCGGCGCACAGTGCGGCAAGCGGAAGGATTAAAGTGAGTTTGTAAAGTTTGTAAAGTTTATAAAGTTTGTAAAGTTTGTTGAGGTTTTTTGGAAAAAAGGGAGGGAAAAAGTGCGTAAAAAGGCGGGCTGAAAACAATTGGTTTTATAAAAAATGGGGAACGACATTTGCAAATTGTTGATTATAAAGAAAATAGTCGTTTGATAAAAAATCTTCGAGAATGTCGGAGAATGTAAAAAAAATTGTACTTTTGCGACCTCAAACACGGCGATTGTAGCTCAGTTGGTTAGAGTACCGGATTGTGGTTCCGTGGGTCGTCGGTTCGAATCCGACCTGTCGCCCAAAAAAGTCTTCCTAAATGGAAGACTTTTTTGTTTTTGGTAGTTACGTCACAATTCCTGTAAAACAAATGTAGGGACGTCACACTGTGGCGTCCCTACATTTGTTTCATATTTGTTCCGTGACGTTGCCATCACGATTCGGGTTAAAACAATCATTTCATTTCTGCCGAAATGATGCTGCTTACTTCTTCAAAAATGTCTTCTACACTGCCCATCCCATTGACTTGACGAAGAATTCCCTTTTCTTCGTAATAATTTTCCAGGGGTTTGGTTTGTGCAAAATAGTTCTCGATGCGTTTTTCAATGATGGCGGGCGTGTCATCGCTTCTGTCTTCAATTTCAGCACGTTTCACCAAACGGCGCATAATTTCATCCGGATTGACATCCAAGTTGATGACGAGGTGAAGCGGAAGAACGGTCGGGTAGCCGATGCCGTCGAGCATTTGCGCCTGTTGTACGGTGCGGGGAACGCCATCAAAAATGTGGCCTTTCACGTCTGGAAGGCGTGTTAAAAAATCGTGCAGCATATTGATGGTGAGCGAGTCAGGGCAGAGTGCGCCGCGGTCGATGTAAGACTTTGCTTCTTGACCGAGTGCGTTGCCGGAAGCGATTTGTTTGCGGAACAAATCACCGGTGGAGATGTGTGCCAGATTGAACTTTTCAGCAAGGATTTTCGCTTGCGTACCTTTCCCAGAGCCGGGAGCACCCAGCATAACAATATTGAATTTTTCCATTCTATTGCAAAAAAATTATTCAGTGACTTGGTAGATGTCCGGTAAGTTTCTGCCTAATTCGTTGTAGTCCATTCCACGGCCTACGATGAATTTGTTGGGAATGCTCATACCAACGAAGTCAATTGGATAGGGTTTCTTGTATGATTCCGGCTTGTACGTGAGGGCTGCTAATTTAACATCCTTGACATTCTTGCTTTTAAGCATATTGACAAGGTATTCGTACGTGTTGCCGGTATCAATGATGTCATCAACGATGAGGATGCGTCTCCCTTCGATATTCTCCTCAATACCAACTACTTCGCGAACATTGGCCGTTGATTTTGTCCCTTCGTAGGACTTGACGCGGATGCAGGCGACGTGGCATTGAATCGTGAGTTTTTTCAGAAGGTCGGCACCGAAAATGATGGCACCGTTGAGCACGAATAAAACCAACGGAACATCGTTTTCGTATTCTTTGTTTACTTTTTCGGCCACACGGCTGACGGCCTCGTCAATCTCTTTTTCGGAAATATACTTGACGAATTTCTTATCGCCAAGAGTAATGATTTCGCTCATAATCTGACACTTTTAATGCTATAAATGAGCTTGCAAAATTACACTTTTTTAGCGAAAATGACACTTTTTTTTCTAAAAATTATCTTGAAAAATAATGCTAAATTTGCAACGTTTTTTGCAGAACATTTGAATGCTTTATCTTTTTATAAATCAATAATATACATTTTGCTATGAATATTCACGTATTAGAACCGTTAGGAATATCAAAGTCGTCTCTTGCTGAGAGAATCGTCGCTAAAATAGGGACGAAACATCAACTTGTGTTGTTTGATGACCGCCGCGAAGATGTCAATACGTTGGTTGAACGCTCCAAGGATGCCGACATCGTCGTGCTTTCCAATATTCCGTTTCGCAAGGAAGTGATTTCCCAGTGCCCGCGTCTGAAATACATCTGTGTGGCTTTTACCGGTATGGACCACGTGGATCTCGCGTATTGTGCTGAACGCGGCGTGCAAGTGATGAACTGTGCCGGTTACAGCACCGTCGCCGTCGCCGACCTCGTCTTCGGACTTGTCCTCTCGTTGGCTCGCAACATTCCGGCTTGCGACCGCGCTTGCCGCAACGAGGGCACGAAGAACGGCCTCGTCGGTTTTGAACTCGCCGGCAAGAAGTTCGGAATTATCGGTTTGGGAGCCATCGGCAAGCGCGTCGCCGACATCGCCAATGCTTTCGGTTGTACAGTGTATGCCTACACCCGCACGCCAAAACCGTATCCCGGTGTGACGTTGACCGATATGGAGACACTTTTGAAAACCTGTGACATTGTCTCGCTGCATACACCACTCAATGACCAAACTCGCGGACTGATTGGCCGACAGGAACTTGCGTTGATGAAACCGGACGCTTTCCTGATTAACACGGCGCGTGGCGGCGTGGTTGATACGCCCGCGTTGGTGGAGGCCCTTCGTGAAAAACGCATCGCCGGCGCCGGCATCGATGTCTTTGATATGGAGCCGCCCGTCCCCGCCGACTACACGTTGGCCCATTTGGAAAACACGGTTGTCACACCGCACGTCGCTTTTGCCACACGCCAGGCATTTGAAAAACGAGCCGACATCGTGGCCGCGAACTTGCTGAAAATGGTGGAATAGTCTGGCGCTTTTTTCCCATTCAGTGTCTGTTTTTTTTCAAGGCGATTACAATCTGATTTTACAAACTAAAGTTGTACTTTTGCAGCCCTTTTATTATATATAGTAATATGGCGGAAACGATATTAGTGACTGGTGCTAACGGTCAGTTAGGAAAGAGTTTACAAGAAATTTCTTCTGGGTTTTCAGGAAAATATCATTTTCTGTTTACCGATGTGGATACGTTGGATATTACCGACAAGGCGGCGCTGCTGCGTGTCGTTTCAGACGAGAAGGTCTCCTGTATCATCAATGCGGCGGGTTATACGGACGTGAACAAGGCCGAAAGCGATGTGGAAAAGGCATACTTGCTGAATGAAACCGCCGTCGCGAATTTGGCCGAGGCAGCCAAGTCGGTCGATGCGTTCTTCGTCCATATTTCAACGGACTATGTTTTTGACGGCACGGCCACCGAACCTTATCCGGTGGATGCGCCTACGGGGCCCGTTTCCGTTTACGGAAAGTCGAAGTTGGCGGGCGAGTTAGCTGCGCGTCGGGTGCAGTGCCGTGGCGCCATCATCCGCACGGCGTGGCTCTATTCCCCGTACGGAAACAATTTCGTGAAGACGATGCTCCGTCTGGCTGACACGCGCGACAGTATTAGCGTCGTTTCCGACCAGGTGGGCTGCCCGACACTCGCTTTGGACCTCGCTCGTTTCATTATGACGGTAGTTGATAATAAAAAGTCTGAGAATCAGATGGATATCTACCATTTTTCGGATAAAGGAAAAATATCGTGGTACGATTTTACTGTTGAAATCTTGCGTTTAGCGAACAAGAATTGCCCCATAAATCCCATTCCTACGAGTGCGTATCCGACCCCAGCTGCCCGTCCGAGCTACTCCGTTTTCGATTTGTCAAAATCGGAGGCCATCTTCAATATTCCTGATTGGAGGGAGAGTTTGGCTGGCGTTATGCCCAAAATTCTGCATCATTACGAAAACAACATCCGTTAAATTCCCGCGTTTCTTTCTATTATGAAAAAAATTATCCTCTTCGTTTTATCGGTCGCCTTCGGTTGGAGTATGTTCGCTCAAAGCACTGACGGCGGCGCCACCCCCATTCTGCAGTCCCTTTCACAGAAATACCAGGGCTTTACCTCAATGCAAATTGACTACACCTACAAGGCGGTGAAGTCCAACAAGACTTTGTCGGCTCTTACCGGAAAAGTCATCATCAAAGGCAAAAAGTATTATATGACCTTTGACGACCAGACGTTTTATTGTGACGGCGTGACGATGTGGAATTACCAGAAGGCGACAAATGAGGTTTCCATTTTTACATACGATGAAAGCGATGATGACGTGCTGAATCCTGCTAAAATGTTGAAAAACTGGCAGAAATCTTATACCGCCAAGTTCATCCGTGAGGAAGTGGAAGGTGGAAAGTCTTTGCAAATCATAGACTTAACTCCGAAGAAAGGCCAGTCGTACTATAAAATCCGTTTGTTTATAGATAAAGGGAAAAAGGAAATTTCCCGTTGCTCAATCTATCAGAAAGACAACACTGTTTATACGTACTATTTCGACAAATTTGTGGCCAATGCCGCCGTCTCGGACACGCAGTTCGTTTTTGATGCCAAGAAACATCCCAATGTTTCTACTAATGATATGAGATAAAATGCGCCGTCGTCCGTACCTTTTTCTTTTCGTTCTCCTCTTGCTCGCGTCGGCTTGTAATCCTTCCAAGATGTTGAAGGATAATGAGTATATGCTGACCAAGAATATCGTGAAGGTGGAGGATAAAAAGGATCTTGAGTTCGATGACCTCATTTACAAGGTGCGTCCGTTAACCAACAAGAAATTTTTGGATGTATTTCCGATTCGTACTTGCCGCTATGTGAACCATCTTCCCGTAACCGATTCTTTGGGAAATGTCATCAAGGATACGAAATGGATGAAAAAAATGCGTGCCAATGGCGACGAACCGGTGTTGTTGGATACAACACAAATTGCGTATTCCATTGAACAGTTGCAAATTGCAATGAAAAATTTGGGCTATTTCAATGCGAAGGCCAACGCCACAATCAATTACAAAGGTCCTGACAAACGTCATCCGAAACGGCACAAGGCGGAAGTCACCTACCACGTCACCGCTGGCGATGCTTACTTCATTCGTGAAGTGAATTATAATGTTGAAATATTTGAGTATAAGAGAATTATACAAAAAGATACGGCCAACCGTCTCTTCAAAGTTGGTGAAAAGTACAATGCCGATCTTCTTTTGAAAGAACAGAGCCGTATCGTAAATAACATTCGTGATTACGGTTACTATTACGTTTCCAACGACATTGTTTCCTTCGAAATCGATACCTTCGACTCCAATCAACATTTGGATGCTGAAGGACACAAAACACTCGTAATTAATATTTTAGTGAATTTTTCAAAGATAAAGGATAGAGAAATTCAGGATAAATATGCTTACAAGTTCTATTTCAATAACGTATATATCTATCCTAATTACAATTTAACTTACAACTATAACAAGAACGCTTTCCGGACGACCTACCGTAAGAAAAAAGACGATACAAAATACTATATTATTTCCAGTGTTCCCGACTCGAATGCCTCGAAAAAGAATAAGCCGATTCCTGACATCCGTCCCCGTATTTTGACCGATAATATATTGACAAAGAGTGGTTTGTCGTATTCGCAATCGTTGGTTTCCCGTTCCCGTAAAAAGTTGAATGACCTCAAGAACTTCAACTACATTGATATAGAGGTGGCTGAGGTTCCGGCAGCTCGTGACACGGTAAACAAAACCGGTGCCCTGAATACGATTTATCGACTGTCACGCAACAAGTTACATTCTCTTGCCGCGCAGTTAGAGGCCCGTAGCGACCAGGCGAGTTTGTCGCTTACTTATTCCAATAAGAACCTGTTCCGGAGTGCCGAATTCTTCAACGTGAACGTTTATGGAAGTCTCGGTTTTTACATCCAATCCAAGACGGCGGAAGAGAAAGCGCGATTCATTTTTGAAAGTTACGAGTTCGGTGGTGAGGTTTCAATGGATTTTCGCCGTCTGCTTTTTTTTAGAAAAACACAGAAAATTGAAGCTAACAGTTATGGTACACAATTCAAGATAGGTGCCCATTATCAAAACAAGTCACTGTACACCAGAGGGTTGTATAATATGGCTCTCGTCTATAATCTTTCGTACCGTTCCAATCTCAACCACACCATCACTCCGATTGACCTTTCTGTGATTAACATTACCTCCAAAGGAAAGGAGTTTGAAGATGTCTTGGCACTCTACTCCAAGGATTTCCGTCAGAAATACCAGGACAACTTCCTGCTCTCTTTTCTGTATGGTCTTACCTACACGCACCCGTCGCGCAATAAGCGGAATACGTTCGTGGTTCGTATGAAAGCGGAGTCGTCCGGTGTCCTGTTAAGCACGATTTGTACTCTTGCCAATGCGCCAAAGGACGCCAACGGCCACTTTACGATTGGCGGTATCAGCTACGGTAATTACGAACGTGCTGAAATTGACCTTCGATACAGCTACACCATCAATAAGAATAACTCGGTGGCAACCCGTTTCGATTTTGGTTTGGGAATTCCAATCTGGAACGCTACGACGCTTCCGTTTGAAAAGAGTTTCTACGTCGGTGGCTCGAACAGTATGCGTGCGTGGAATTATCGTTCCCTCGGTCCCGGTTCCTACTACACCGATGTGAAAGTTGAAAATGATATTCGTGTGGGTGATATTAAGTTGGAAATGAATTTGGAGTACCGCGGCACGTTGTATAAGTTTATAAAATATGGTGTCTTTTTGGATGCAGGTAACATTTGGTTGAGCCATAAGGATCCTGAAATGCCGAATGCCGATTTCCAATTCAACCGCTTTTATAAAGAAATCGGGTTGGGTGCCGGTGTGGGCCTCCGTTTAGACTTCAATTTCTTCATCATCCGCTTGGATGCCGCTGTCCCGATTTACGACCCGAGCCAAAATCCTGATTCTCGGTGGATTGATGTCGTGAATAAAAACGGACATAAAGCGCTCAACCGGCCTGTCAACTTTACATTCGGTATCGGTCACGCTTTCTAACAGATTTTCATCGGATGACGCCATTGGAATTTGCAACAACGTTCAGGGAGAAAATCCCGTTTGCCCTTACCCCGTCACAGCGGGAAGCGGGACGTGCCTTGACGAATTTTGTGTGTAATCCACTTGAAAATCAGTTGTTTATTTTGAACGGCTACGCGGGTACGGGAAAAACAACGATGGTGAGCGCCCTCGTCCGTACGTTGAAACAGGTGCATAAAAAGTGTGTCTTGCTCGCCCCGACCGGCCGCTCTGCGAAGGTCTTTTCGGTCTATTCAGGGCAGAAGGCCTACACCATTCACAAGTGTCTTTATTGGACCAAAAGTCAGGACGGTATCCACGAATTTACACGTCGGCCTAACAAGTGTTCCAACACCATTTTCATCGTGGACGAGGCCTCTATGATTTCCGATGGTTCAGCCGACGGACCTTTGTTCGGGAGCCGAAGTTTGATGGAGGATCTGTTTACTTACGTTTTCGAAGGCCGAAACTGTCAGTTGCTGTTGGTGGGCGATGATGCCCAGCTTCCTCCTGTCAATTGTGAAGAGAGCCCGGCTCTTGATTTGGAGTACATTCAATGCAATTTCGATATTACCGCACATTCGGCTACCCTCACCGACGTGACGCGCCAGACGCAGGATTCCGGCATTTTGTACAATGCGTCCAAACTGCGTTGCAAAATGCAGAATGAGGATTTTGCTTTCCCGATTTTTGCTGCTCCGACTTTTCCCGATTGCAGGCGGGTGAACGGCGAGGATTTGGAAGAATTGCTTAACTCGCTTTATGCCAAGCACGAGCCGGATGAAATTGTTACGGTAACCTATTCCAACAAAAGGACTTACGTCTATAATCAGGAAATACGTCACCGTGTCCTTTATCGCGAGGAACAGCTTTCGGCGGGCGATTTCGTCATCGCGGTCAAGAATAATTATTTCTGGGTGAGAGATGATGATGAGGTGGGCTTCATTGCCAACGGTGACAATATGGAAATTCTGTCAATCAATAAGATACAAGAAATGTATGGCTTCCATTTTGCCGATGTGACGGCCCGTCTGTGTGATTATCCCGACCACGAAAGTATAGACATCAAGATTATTTTGGAAAGTTTGGATTGCGAAGGCCCGGCGTTGGATCGGAATCAGAGTGAGCAATTGTATAATGCTGTCAGTCAGGATTATGCTGATATTCCCACGAAAAAGGAAAGGTATCAGAAGATGAAGGAGGATCCTTTTTTGAATGCGGTTCAGGCCAAGTTTTCGTACGCGCTCACTTGCCACAAAACGCAAGGCGGTCAGTGGCCGGTAGTCCTTTTGGACCAGGGACTTATTCAGGATGGCGAGCTTACAAAATCCTATTTCCGTTGGCTATACACGGCACTGACGCGTGCCACGCAGCAAGTCTATCTTATCAATTTTAACGACGCCTTTTTTGAAGAATAATATGGAGAACAAAAAGAAACCGAAACAATTTTTGGACAAACCGCTTTACCCGGGCGGTGCGAAAGCACTTCGTGAGTTCATCAATACCCATTTGCAATATCCCGAAGATGCCATCCAACAGCAAATTGAAGGTGTTGTCAGTGTGACGTACCAGGTTACAGATGAGGGTGTTGTGGAAAATCCCGTTGTGATAAAGAGTTTGTATCCTTCTTGCGATGCCGAGGCCGTTCGTCTGGTTAAGTTGCTAAAATATGGCAAAGCGTATAACCGAGGCGTCCGTCTGAAAACGAATTGCAAAGTCAATATCAATTTCAAGTTGAAGAAAGGGGAGCCTGTCAAGATGGTGGTCAGCTACACAACTGCGCCCTCGAAGCCCAAGAAGGCGACTCCGAAAAAGGAAAAAAGTGAAAATGTAGGAGGTTACAGCATTCCTTGGAATTTTGAATAGATTGAAGTAGGAACGTTACAATATGGCGTTCTTTTTCAAGGATGAATGATATTAATATATCCACCCCTTTATCCTCTCCTTGGAAAGGAGGGAAAATTTTTTCCCGAATGTGTAGGAAACGTCGCATTGTGGTGTCACGCACGGCTAAGGACTGTCTCCAAGTCGTACCCTGAAAACCGATAATTGTTAATTGTTCATTGTCAATTGTTCATTGTTCATTCATTCTTCGTACCTT
>DCHI01000076.1:25755-25974 GCA_002314795.1 Bacteroidales bacterium UBA1756
AAAAATTCCCCATCGGCATCCAGACTTTTGAAAAGATCATTAAGGACAATTACGTTTATGTTGATAAGACAGACCTGATTTACAAATTAGTATCGGAAGGGACTGTCTATTTCTTCAGTCGCCCGCGGCGGTTTGGAAAGTCGCTGCTGATTTCCACCTTGGAGCAATATTTCTTGGGAAAGAAGGAGCTGTTCGAGGGGCTGAAAATTGCAGAGTTGG
>DCHI01000066.1:0-16958 GCA_002314795.1 Bacteroidales bacterium UBA1756
TGAGCTTGCGAAACTTGAATTAAATTATTTGTGTCCAATGCTCGCGGGCTCGTTGGTATCCTTTGATTTCAAAGAAAAAAACAAACATCAGTATTGCATTATCAAGGTCGAGAAATCGACTCACCCCATTTGGGTGAAGGGCGAAAAGGATTTGTTCATTCGTCAAGATGGCAGAATGAAACGTATCTGGGGTGAGCCAATGAGCGAACACATTTTCAAGATGATGAAAGAATCTGTTGATAGTGCTGCCGGTGGAGCTGTAGCTGTAGCCACTCTGGACGATGCACATCTGTCTGCTTTGATCAAAAAAATCATCAATGCACAAAAACCCACCATTGAGTTGCCCAAACCACCTGAAAAAGAGATTGATTACTGGTTGGTATGGCAGGCGGACGGCTCGTGGCAACGTCAACGTGCCAAGTCAACGAAATGTGCGATGCAAGTTCCCGTCTATAAAGATTGTGGTATGCAGATTGTTCTGTTCTGCTATGGCACGGGGCACGTAGTTGCTGTGCAACTGGCAAAACTGCGGGCCAAAGTCAATTTGAATCAACCACAAAAGTCGCAGTGGACACCGGGCAAAACGCCCACCAATATTTTTGTCGTGGAACCATCTTCCTATCTGGTAATCAAAAGTATTGATTACAATGGCACAGAATCAGTCAAATTGCACGCAGTAACAGATTTTACGCCAGTTGCAAAAGGGACCGCGGTTGGAGCCCCCATTTTGCCGGATGGCTCGGAACCACAATCCTATCATATTGTTAGCGCTGAATATAAGGGAAAATTCCAAAACCTTATCGTTCCCAAAAATAAACGTGCAACTGCAAAAGGAGAACCTCTGAATAGCGGAACTTTCCAAGACAAAATAGCCTATTTGGAAGCGTTGATAAAGTAATCTTTCCCCTCTCAAGGCAGGAATGTCCTCAAACACCCCTGCCTTGTTAGAAGAGCCCCCCTCTATTTCCCAAAGCCGAGGGCCTTGCCTTCTCCGCCGCTCTTGATGTTCTCCTGCTGACAGTAGCGTCTCAAACGCTCCAACGTGAGCCCCTCCCCGTCGAGCACGTAGTCAATCATCGACTTGCGGGCGATGTTCTCAATCTGACCGCCTGAAAACTCGTACTCCTTCGCAATGATTTCAGCGTCGCTGTCAGCAATCGTCGGCAACATCGTTTTCCAAATCGACTGACGGGCCTTGAGACACGGCTTGCCCAGACGAATCTTGTAGATGAATCTTCTTTCAAAGGCGGGGTCAAGGTTGGTGGCCAGATTGGTGGTCGCCAAGACGATTCCTTTCTGCTTTTCCATATTTTCAAGGAAAATGTTGGCAATCGTATTCTCCATCTTGTCGACGGATTGCGTGGCTCCAGACATACGGCTGGTGAGAATCCCGTCGCACTCGTTCAGCAGAAGGATGGGCGCGCGTTTGCTTTTTGCCACGAGGGCATTGTAGTCGTCCCAAAGTTTCTGACAAAGTTGCTCGCTCTCGCCTACCCACTTGCTGCGCAGTTCACTGAGGTTGACTTGGAAAATGTCACGCTTGCAAGAACGGGCAATTTCAAGCACCGTCGCGGTCTTTCCCGTTCCGGGGCCGCCGTAAAGCAGACAGCACACGCCCGTACGCATTCCGCTTGCCGCAAGTCTTGACTGCACCTGTTTCAAATGGTTCCCTTCCATCAAATGAAACAACGTACTGATTTGCAACTGGTCTTCATCGTTGTAAAACAATTCTTTGCGGTCAATCTCCTTGTAGCTATGAAGGTGCGAAGCATTACGCGGAGATTTCTTCACCAACATTGGAAAGAATTCCTTTTTTGCTTTGTCGGACAGACGGTAGGAATTTCTCATAGCAACTCCTTGATTGTTAGCAATTTCAACCAATCCTTTCTTGAAAAGCATATTGGTCTGATTGCTCAATTCGGTACAGGTGCGGCGAAAGGCGGATCTATTGTCAAAGATGAATGAAAAATCGAAGGGCTCAACGTCCGCATCACCGCGCTTAACGAAAATCATACAGAAGAAAATCAGAAGCTGTTTGTCGTTTTTTGAAAGCACATTGGACCACTTGTTGATTTTTTTCACGACATCCAAATCAGGATTCGCCTCGCACAAGTCGTTGATTCCATTTTCGTGCTCGGCCGCGCTCAACATTCCGTCGTCACGTTTGCTGTAGAGGTCATCCAACATTGAAAAGAACTCCTCCCAGTTGTTGCAGCGCAAACTTTGAGGCGAAAACGTCTCATCCTTGATGATGGCGCTCATCGCCTGTGTGGTAATTCCGTAGGTGAGTTCCTTCTCGCCGAAGCGAAAATCTTCTCTTCTCCAGATGATTTTTTTCATCGAAAGATTATCCAAACTATCAATCAATGAATACATTCGTATATTGCTAATATCCAGATGGTTGGCCATCTCTTTCGTGGAAGCGGTTCCTTTTTCCAAAATGATGGAAAGCATCACCGCCTGAACGGAATCGATATCGAATTTCTCCTTGACATAGTTAAGCGGAAGCTCGGCACTGATCAGAAATTCACCGTTGATGTGGGAATTTTCACATCTGTAATAAATTTGTTCAAAGGCCTCGATGGCGTTTTTCGGACGAGGAAGAAAGTCGGTCTGGGAATCATAGTTTTTTTTCATAGCTAATAATTTTTTGGGTTAATGGTTAATGTGATATTTTGTTTTCGTAATATATTGATATTTAATTATTTGATAGTAATATGGTTTTTGATTTGGATTGTATTTTCGATATTGCCACCCCTTCGTCCCCCCCTAAATAGAAGGGGACTATTTGGCTTTGTCCTCTCCTTTATTAGTGGTCCTCCTGTTGGGCACAGATGAGGTTCGCGCTCCATTCTTCGAATTTGGCGTTATCATCGGGATTATCGCTGTTTTCTAACGAGTTATATTCAAATTTAGAAATGAAATTCCCGTTAAAATCGACATATCCAACCTCCTTGTCAAGTGTGAAAATCATCGGGTCTTCCGGTTCATCGGGGAATTCCACACTGTCGTACTTGGGCGCGATGATGACATTCTGGTTCGGAAGGAACACACCCTCTTTACCTTCGCCACGAAGGATGATAGCATCGCTGAAACGCTCGCAGTAGGCATCCAAACAGCAAGGCAGGGCCTCAGTGCCATCGGGAAGAAGAATGCCGAACTTCTCCGAGCCGTTCTTCTTGAAATAGAAGCTGTAAGCCCATTCAACATTCTCCATATCGTCGTAAACAAAGTCAGTGATTTCGGTGCCAGAGCCGTCGGTCTTCACCAAACCGTACTTTCCGTTCTTGAGTGCGGGGATGGCGGGCATTTTGTATTCGTAATGGAATGTGCAGAGAAAATCGTCGTACCGAGCGGGAACGATGATGGCTCCGGTAATGTCTTTCATACCGATTTTGCCGTTCTCATCTGTGAACATATACGACATCCAATCGTAGTCGTTTTGGAAACGGTTCACTTCGTCCAAAAGCGCTTGGTCGGACGTCCCGTCTCCGTTTTGGCTCTGTTCCCAGAGGTCCGATACACGGTTGTATTCAGCTAAAAGATCTTGGTTCATTCTCGGTTTCTGGTTGGTTCTTCTTTTTTCTTGTTCTTTCATAATAAATTGATTTAATGGTTATTAATAAAAAAAATATTGTTTTTAAATGACACTGTACAGTCTCTATCAGGGACGTAAGCCCTGCGTCTCACGAATGTTTTAACAAAGACGTGAGCGTACGAGCATAGCACAACGATAGCAGGAAATCACGCAAGAGTGAGATCTTATCGCGGCAATGCGAATGAATAGAGACTAAAAAATATTGTCGAAATTATGGTTCACCTGAAGCATCCAGTCGGGTAACATTTCAAGTGATTTTTTCACCAATTCGTCAGGAATTTCTTTGTAGAAAGCGTAGGCCATAGGCCCGGCGATGGCGGCCAAAGTGTCGGAATCGCCAGCTAAAGCGATGGCCAATTTGATACAATCCACGTAATCTTTTGATTCCAAAAAACAGATGAGGGCAGTCGGCACGGAACCCTGGCAAGTTACGTCAAATGAGTACGTTGGGTGAATGGCAGCGTAGCTTTTTTCGGCCCACTCGGGATAATATTTTTCCAAGACTTCTTTGCGAATGTAGGCCTTGTCCTTACCTTCTTTCAAGAAAAAAATGGCAAGAGCCGTGACGACGGCGCCTTTGATGCCTTCGGGGTGGTTGTGGGTAGGCAAGGCCGTCGCCGTGGCTAACTGGACACACTCGTCTTCCGTCTTGGCCAACCAGCCCGCCGCGGAACAGCGCATCGCGCTCCCGTTTCCGAAGCTCCCGTATGGCTTTCTCACATCGTTGGAAAGCCATTGACGGAAACGTCCGCCATAGCCGGCGTGCGGGTGCTGGCGACAACGGTTCCAGAGATTCTCGGACATATCCGTACCTGCCATCAGTGCTTCTGCACAGGCAAAGGTGCAAACCGAATCATCGGTAAAATGTGAATAGGGGTGAAGAATTTGAACTTCGTCGTAGTTCTTGGTCCGATTCCTGCGACCTTCATACGCGCTCCCGGCAATATCACCGATGGCGGCACTTAAAAGTAAATTTTTTTTCATAGCGTTGGAAATTAATAATTTAAATGATTCATATTTCTAAAATGTTAAACCTATTTTTTTCTTTTTCAGCTCTTCGTAAACGTCTTTATTGAACGTGTAGATTATCGTCTTGCGGTTGTTCTCCTGTTTTTCTTCCGAACTGAGCAACATATTTCCATTTAGAGATATCTTGCTCATCTTGTTGGCGAAATTCCCGCGGTCCAGCTCGACTCCCAAAATTGCTTCGTATAGATGTCGTAACTGTGTCATTGTGAATTCTTTGGGCAGAAGGTCAAATCCAATTGGCTTAAAATGAATACGTTCACGCAAAGTGGCGAATGCGTCTTGCAAAATCGTTGTGTGATCGAAGGCAAGTCCCATTTTTTGGACTTCGTTCAGTGTAAACCAATCCGCTTTTTCGGAATTGCCGCCCGGTTTCACATCCTGCTTGTGAATCAGTGCATAATATGCCACCGTGACGACTCGTCCGCGATCGTCGCGTTTCATTCCACTGTAGGTGTGAAATTGCTCCATAAAAGCTGCGATTTGTGTCTTCGTTTCCAGCTTGCGACGGGCACACTCGTCGCAAGTTTCATCCAATTTCACAAAACCACCCGGCAGTGCCCACATCCCTTTGCAAGGACCGTCGTTACGTTGTACGAGCAAAACTTCCAAGTTCATCTTTTCAGAATCATAACCGAAAATGACACAATCGGTCGTGACAGGAAGACAGCCAGGCGGGGGGAAAGGGACAAATGATTTGTTTTCTGTATTATCCATTTAATGCGGGTAGTTTTTTTCTTGTGTAATTTTTACAACAGGTATATTGTATTTACAACGCTGCAAAAGTATAACTTTTATTTGTTATATGTAGTGTTTTTTACGATTTTTAAATATTTTTTTTATAAATAATTGATTTGCAATCATTTGTACAATAAAATCAAAGAACATTTATACAATTACAAACTCAGTTTATGCTAACAGCATTGGATAGGAACAAATCATTTGGGAGTTTTGTTGCATCCATCAGACAAAAAAATGCACTTTCATTCAAATTTGATGAATTCGTGTGGTCCTAAAAAAAGGGGTGTCACGATTGACGCCCCTTTACCGCAAAAAACATTTTAAAAATAGGGATTAAAAGTAAACTCGGGTTTCTTTTTGAGTAGGATCTAAAGAAAAAACGTCATTGTCCGACACGCGAATAACAAAGAGGCCCTTTTCAGCGGCGTATTGGTCTGCGTCGCGGTTGTAATTGATGGCTGCAATGGCCGCATAGACATTCACATCGGCATACCGAGGAAACACCTCCTTGAAATGGCTCATTTGTTCTAAGAAGTGGTCGACATCTTCCTTTTCGCACTTGATTTTGACTTCTACGGCAACAGCTTCGGTAGTGTCGTGGTAAAAGAGATCGACCTCCATACGGCGCTGCGTCTGCTTGTTCGTCGCCTTCATTTCTTTCCAACAACCCACGATATTGAAACCCAAGTCTTTGAAGAGGTTCAAAGCGGAAGGTTCCATCAACCCTTCCACGATATGCCCGCTCTGAGATAGGAAACGGTTGGTGATTTCTTTGATTTGCTTCCTGAACTCGACGCGGGATTCTTGTAACTGTCGTTCGTGCTCTTGGATTAGCTTGTCGTGCTCTTGAATACGACGGTCCGTCTCTTTGCGATAGGATTCAAAGCGTTTCCAGAACTTTTTTTCGTTTTTTTCTATTTTTTTGTCCGTCTCTTTCATTTGCTGGGCCGTCTCTTTAAATAGTCGGTCCGTCTCTTTAATACGCCGGTCCGTCTCTTGCATACGTCGGTCCGTCTCTTGCATACGTCGGTCCGTCTCTTGCATATGCTGGTCCGTCTCTTTAATACGCCGGTCGGTATCTTTCATTTGTTCCGTAACAGAGGCAATCATTTCACGCAGTTGTTCCCAACTATATGAGTTGGTCGCTTGCAATGGAGAAGAGGGTGTATTTTCCATCATCCATATATTTGTTAAAACTATGATTCGAATGTTCCCACATCTTTGAAAACGGCGGCAAAGATACTACAATAATTTTACAAATCACATCTGATGAAATATTTTTTTTGAAAATTTTAGGAAAACAACTTTCCAGCTCAAACATAAAAAATGTCTAAAAGAATCATTGGGAATAGCGACCCGAAGGTAGTAAATAGTTAATCAGGGCGAAAAATTCAACAAACTATAGTTGAATCAACTAATTATTCCTCGCTGTAGTTACCTTTATGAGTTTAGTTTCCTGCGCCGACCGAAATGACCGTGTAATCCTCCGGACGGAGCAGTCGCCGTGACATCGCCTGCAATTGTTCCGGCGTAATCGTGCGGACCACATCCAAATAATTGGCAAAACGGGATTCATCACAGTCGAAGTCGTTCCAAACGGCGTAGGCCTGCATATACGAAACGGTGCCGTCAATCGTACGCAAAGCACTACCCAACAAATAATTACGCACGATTTCCATCTCTTCGTCCGAAACCAATTCGTCGTTCAGACGGCGCATTTCGTCAAAACAGGCCTGCAAGGCGGGTTCCGTCTTGTCATTGTTGACATCCGTTTCCACCATAAAAAGAGAACCACTCTCATAATAGAGCGTGGAACCGGAAACGCCGTACGTGTAACCGTTGCTTTCACGAAGGTTCTGCATCAGACGCGAACCGAAATAGTTGCTGTACAGCGTCATCAGGAAACGGTAGGCGGAATTTTCGGCATCGGTGAAATGAACAGCGGGACGACAAAGCACCAACGAAGTCTGCTGTGCGTTTTCCCATTGTTCGGAAATGCGTTTCGGCTCAAAATGGCGGTCGGCACAAGGAAGTTTCGGCATCGGAGTCCCCGACGCAAGGGTGGAGAACTCATTTTCAACAAAAGCCAAAGCGTCATCGTCCAAACTACCGGTGAGAAAAAGGGTGATGTTTTCAGCACAACAACTCCGTTGCTGATATTGCGAGATTTGTTCTATTGTAATATTTTCAATATCAGAATGTTGCAATATTTTACCAAAAGTAAAATCTTTTCCAAAATAGGCATTGAACATCAATTGGGAGGCACGGAAGTCGGTTTTTTGGGCATAATACTCAAAATCCTTGATGCTTTTTTCACGAAAACGTTCCAGATTTTCGGGAAGGAATCGCGGGTTCCGCAACAACTCGCAGAAGACCGGAACTATTTTCTGGCAATTTTTCTTTGGGACCTGAATGTTGAACTTGACGCAACCGATACTGACACTGACACTCACCGAACAGCCGTAGAAGTCAAAGAAGTCGTCCAATTCGGCGGACGAAAGCGTCGGATGGCTTTCGCGCATCAGCTCGTAACAGAAACTGGCGATGCGCTTGGCGGGTTCGTACAACGTTCCCGCCTTGATTCGCACGGAAATGTGAATAAGATCCAACTGCGGATTATGGAAGAAATAGACGGGAATACCGTTCGACAGACGAAAGTGTCGAGGGGCATTCAACGAAAATCCTTCAAAACCGTTAACGGGCGGTTGAACGGAGCGGTCAATCATAAGTTAGTTAAGTTCGTAGGTTGTGCCGTCTTTGGTGTCCTTCAGCGTAATACCCATCTCCGTCAATTTGTTACGGATGAGGTCGGCTACGGTCCAGTTTTTATTGGCCTTGGCATCTTTTCTGATATCGATGATAAGGTCCATCAACTTGTCGGTATATTCGGAATTTCCTTGCGCGGACTCTTCTTTCATTCCTAAAATATCATAGAAGAAGATGTTGAAATAGTGCGTCAACGTGTCGAGGTCTGCTTGCGTAAGGGCGAGTTTGCCGTCCTTCACCGAATTGATGATGCGGGTGGCGTCGAAAAGTTCGGCGATAAGACGCGGCGTATTGAGGTCGTCGTTCATAGCGTCGTAGCAACGTTCTACCCAAGCGTTGATGTCTTCGTCAGAATGGTCGGATGCTTTGAGTTTGGCTAATTGGGAAACGGCGGCATAGAGTTTGGACATTCCCTTTTCAGCGGCCTGGAGTGCTTCGTTGGAGAAGTCCAGCGTTCCGCGGTAGTGCGCCTGCAAGACGAAAAAGCGGATAGTCATCGGCGAGTAGGCCTGCTGCAACAGTTCGTGACTCCCCGTAAAGAACTCGTTGAGTGTGATGAAGTTGCCAAGGGATTTTCCCATTTTCTGTCCGTTGATAGTAATCATATTGTTATGCATCCAATATTTGACAGAAGCGATGCCGTTGGCGACGGTACTTTGGCAGACTTCGGATTCGTGGTGCGGGAAGAGGAGGTCCATTCCGCCACCGTGGATATCGAATTGCTCACCCAAGTACTTCGTACTCATAGCGGTACATTCAATATGCCAACCCGGGAATCCGAGGCTCCACGGGGACTGCCAGCGCATAATATGTTCCGGAGCGGCCTTTTTCCACAATGCGAAATCGGCGGGATTCCGTTTTTCTTCCTGCCCATCGAGCGTACGCGTGTTGGCAAGGAGTTCTTCCAGCTTTCTTCCGGAAAGTTTGCCATAACCGAATTCCTGATCGAATTTAGCCACGTCAAAATAGACGGAACCTTCTGAAATATAGGCAAAACCGGCGTCCAAAATGCGTTTCACCATATCAATCTGTTCGATGATGTGACCGGAGGCACGCGGTTCGATGGAAGGACGTTTGACGTTGAGTGAGTCCATTGCACGATGATAACTATCGATGTAGAACTGAGCCACTTCCATCGGTTCCAATTCTTCGAGACGTGCTTTTTTAGCAATCTTGTCCTCTCCGGAATCGGCATCGTGTTCCAAGTGGCCAACATCGGTGATGTTACGGACGTAACGGACTTTGTAACCGATATGCTGAAGGTATCTGAACACGAGGTCGAAGGTGACAGCGGGGCGGGCGTGTCCGAGGTGGGGTTCGCCGTAAACAGTTGGCCCGCACACATAAAGCCCGACGTGGCCTGCGTGAAGGGGAACAAAATGTTCCTTTCTTTTCGACATTGTGTTGAAGATTTCAAGTTTGGACTTGTTATCGATTTCCATCATAGTGCAAATATATTTATATGTATTATTCAAAAAAAACGGCTGCAAAGGTACGACAATTTTTTTTAAAGAATCACCGGTGCAACTCCCATATTTTAGATTTATTCGTGTACTTTTGCTGCCGATTTCTTATTAGAATAAATATGGCGAAACAACCAATGGCAGAAGTTTTTGGCTTCCCTATTTCGAACGAAGGAACAAGAGCAAAACGATACAGAGAAAATAAATTATGCCCTTTCGGCAATATCGTACCCAATTGCACAAAAGACAAAGCGGACTCACCACTTGGTGTATGCAGTATATTTTGCAATGTGGATGACAAAGTTATTACATGTCCTGTTAGATTCAGAGAAGACTGGATAATTGTTGAAAATGCGGCAAAATTCGCATTTCCCGAAGGAAGCACTTGGACTTCACTCTCTGAAATAAAGTTGCTCGATAACAATAATCTATCGGCAGGCAATATTGATTACGTCATAGTTCAATACGACCACATTACAAAAAGGATATTAGATTTTGCATCTGTGGAAGTCCAAGGCGTATATATTTCTGGAAACTTACGAAACGCATTTGATGCTTATATGAGAAGTCAAGACCCGCAATTTGAATGGCACGGTAGATATTACCCACACCCTGACTATCTTTCCTCTTCTCGCAAAAGATTAGTTCCACAAATGCTATACAAAGGAGGTATTTTCAAAAAATGGGGAAAGAAACAATGCGTAGTTATTCAGAAATCATTCTATGACACGCTTCCACCTCTTCCAGAAGTTCCACAAGAGGAAGCTGATATAGCTTGGTTCCTTTATGATTTGGTATTTAACGCTACGGATTACCAATATCATTTAACATTAATCAAGGTCGTTTATACAGAATTTGACACTGCTTTGAGCGCCGTTATCACGCCACAAGTTGGGGAAATTGACAAATTCATCAACTTGCTACAAACGAAACTTGACGCAAAGGAGACTTTTTCCCCTGAGAATCCTAAATCATTATCTGACTTAATCTAAAAATGGGAGTACAATTGACATTATTCAATGAGGCATATCCAATTTCGCAGAATCAGAAAGTCACAAATGTCTCATCAGTTCCTAAAAGAAGTCCTTTCAGATATGCTGGAGGCAAAACTTGGCTTATTCCAACAATCAGGAAATGGCTAAAAAAAGGGAATGGAATAAAACTTATTGAACCATTTTGTGGTGGAGGAATTGTTAGCATTACAGCTGCAGCAGAGAACCTTGCAACTTCTATAATTATGGTAGAATTGGACGACGACGTGGCATCCGTATGGGAGACTATTTTTTCGGACAATGAATGGCTTGTGGATTCCATACTGTCGTTTGAAATGAACATAGAGAATGTAAATTCCTTTTTGCTTAAAGAAAACAAAACCACAAAAGAAAGAGCTTTCGCTACCATATTAAGAAATAGAACAAACCACGGAGGAATATTAGCAAAAGGCGCAGGATTCATAAAGAACGGAGAGAACGGCAAAGGATTGGCCTCACGATGGTATCCGGCCACATTAGCTCGTAGGATTAGAGAAGTTTTAATTTCCAAAGATAAAATCACTTTTATTCACGGCGATGCCTTTGACGTATTGAATAAGGATTTTTATCAAGATAATGTTTACTTTTTCATTGATCCGCCTTATACTATCGCAGGTAAAAGGTTATATACATATTTTGACGTAAACCACGAGGAAATTTTCAGAAGAGTTAGTGATATGACATGCCATTACTTGATGACATATGATAAAAGTGATTACGTCATTTCTCTTGCCGAAAAGTATAGTTTGAACTGGAAAACAATTCCTATGACGACAACTCAACACATCCAAAAAGACGAAATACTTATTTCAGATAATTTTGATTGGTTTGACTGAAGAGTTTACTATCATCATATAGAATATTATTACCTCCCGGAATCGTTATCCACTATTAAAATTTTATCCATAAATATTTCATTATGAGCCAATTCACTCACTTACACGTTCACACGCAGTACTCCATTTTGGACGGTCTTGCCACCATTCCCGAACTGATTAAGAAAGCTTACGACGACGGACAAAGAGCAATGGCCGTCACCGACCACGGGAATATGTACGGCATCTACACATTCGTGAGCGAGGTGGAGAAGTTCAACAAAGACCACAAGGACGACCCGTTCAAAGCCATCATCGGCTGCGAAGTTTATGTGGCACGCGAAAGCCGCCTTCTCAAACGTAAAGAGGTGAAGAGCGACCGAAGCGGCGACCACCTCATCCTTTTGGCAAAGGATATGGAAGGATACCGCAATCTCAGTCACTTGGTTTCGCTCGGCTGGGTGGAAGGTGAATACTACAAGCCACGTGTTGACAAGGAGATTATGCGGCAATACTCCAAAGGAATCATTGCCTGCTCCGCCTGTCTGGGCGGGGAGCTGCCGCAAGCCATTATGCGAGCCAACCCGTCACTTCACGACGGCACCATCCCTGTCAAGTTCAATTTGGACGAAGCCGACCGCATCATCACGGAGTTCAAGGAAATATACGGAAGTGACTATTACATTGAGCTTCAACGCAATGGCCACAAGGAACAGTTGTTAGTGAATGAGGCGCTGCTTCAGTTGGCGGAGAAACACGACGTCCGCATCATCGCGACGAATGACGTTCACTTTGTCAACAAAGAGGATTTCGAAGCACACAAGATGCTGATTTGCATCAATACAGGAAAAAAATACATCACCGAAGCCATTGCCACCGACGAGGAAGCGGACAACGGGATGGCCTACTCCGGTGAGGAATATTTCCGTACGACGGCGGAGATGGAGGAACTTTTTGCGGACCACCCGGAAGCCATTATCAACACGCAACACGTCGTGGACAAAATACAGTCCATCAAACTGAAACAGGACCCTACCCTCCCCCGTTTCGAGGTTCCGCAAGACTACAAGGAAGCAGAGAATTACCAAGCATTCTATGACGACTTCATTCCCGGACTGAAAGAAACATCGGACCGAGAAAAGGAAGCCAAAAAGAAAGAGGGCAAGGAAATCAAGGACCTTGTCATCACCGAAGAGCTCAACTATCTGGCCTACCTGACTTGGGTGGGTGCCATCAAACGTTGGGGAAAAGACTACGACCACGAAACCCGAGACCGGCTTTTGTACGAGCTGTACATCGTTGGCCATATGGGGTTTCCGGGCTATTTTCTCATTGTCATAGACTTTATTGAGGCCGGACGCCGCAACGGAATCCGATTCGGTCCGGGACGTGGCAGCGCGGCCGGTTCCGCCGTCGCTTACTGTCTGAACATCACCAATATAGACCCCATCAAATACGACCTGCTGTTTGAGCGTTTTCTGAATCCGGACCGTATCAGTATGCCCGATATGGATATTGATATGGACGGCAGCGGTCGTGAAAAAACCATTCAGTACGTCAGTGAAAAATACGGGA
The DNA here is from genome assembly GCA_002314795.1 of Bacteroidales bacterium UBA1756. Lineage (GTDB taxonomy): Bacteria > Bacteroidota > Bacteroidia > Bacteroidales > WCHB1-69 > UBA1756. Next base: position 13,016 of record DCHI01000066.1, read on the forward strand.
AAGAGAAAGTTGCCGTCATCGTAACCTTGATGGAAATGAAGGGGAAAACGGCCATCCGCGACTGCGCACGCGCCATCGACCTTCCCCTCAACGAAAGTGACGCTTTAGCAAAAATGATTCCCGAAGGGGGAAAAATGGATATTGAAGAGGCGCTCAAAAACATCCCCGAATTGCAGAATGCTATGGAAAACGGCAACGAAAAGACCAAAATGACCTTGGAGTTTGCTCGCAAGTTGGATGGAACGCTCCGTGGCACCGGCGTTCACGCCTGCGGTGTCATCATCGGACGAGACAATCTTTTCGACTGCATTCCATTGGCCACCTCCAAGAATTCGGACACGATGGTCGTACAATACGAAGGCAAACTCGTGGAAGACGCCGGACTTCTTAAAATGGACTTCCTCGGTTTAAAAACCCTCGACATCATCACGGCCACCCTGAACAATGTTTCCAAACGTTTCGGCCCCGACGAGATCAAGGACATCGACGCGATTCCTTTGGACGACGAGGCAAGCTACAAACTTTTTCAGGAAGGAGATACGACCGCCATCTTCCAGTTTGAAAGTGCGGGGATGAGAAAATATCTTAAAGAGTTGAAACCCACACGTTTCGAAGACATCATCGCGATGGTTTCCCTCTACCGCCCCGGCCCGATGGACAACATCCCTTCCTTTATCAATAGAAAACACGGACGCGAAAAAATCCAATACCCGATTCCCATAATGGGAAAAATTCTGGACGAAAGTTACGGCATCACCATCTATCAGGAACAGGTTATGCTGTTGTCCCGCTTGTTGGCATCTTTCACCCGCGGTCAAGCCGACACGTTGCGTAAGGCAATGGGAAAGAAGTTGATTAGCAAGATGCAGGAACTATACACGGACTTCATCTATAACGGAACACAAAACGGGCACGACAAGGACGTTCTGGACCAGATTTGGAAAGAGTGGGAAAAGTTCGCTTCCTACGCATTCAACAAATCGCACGCCACTTGCTACGCCTTCGTTTCGTACCAAACTGCCTGGTTGAAAGCAAATTATATGGCGGAATTTCTGGCTGCGAATATGACCACTGAAATCAGCGACCTGAAGAAGGTGACGGAACTGATTGAAGAGGCCAACGCACACAACATCAAAGTTCTTCCTCCCGACATCAACGAATCAGACCTGGAATTCACTGTTAACAAGGAAGGTGCCATCCGTTTCGGATTAGCGGCACTCAAGGGAGTTGGAGCTTCAGCCGTCAGCGAAATCGTTGAAGAACGCGAAAAGAATGGCAATTTCACAAGCATTTTCAATTTCGTAGAACGTGTCAACCTCCGTTCCTGCAACCGGAGAATGATTGAAAGTATGGCATCGGTCGGTGCCTTCGACAACTTCTCCGGCATCCACCGCGCACAGTTTTTTGCGGCCGACAAAGATGGAAAAACGTTCACGGAAAAACTCATCACATACGGAAACCGCGTTCAAAACCAAGGCGACCAGATCCAATTTTCCATCTTTGATGACGTGCCCGCCGACCAAGACCCGGGAGCATCTCCATCGGCTCCTGAATGCGAACACTGGTCCTCATTTGAACAATTGCAGCACGAGTTCGACATTGCCGGATTCTACATTTCCGGTCACCCGTTAGATAATTTCAAACTGATTATCAGCAGTTTCACCAATACGACATTGGCGACCATCGAAAACCGTGACGAATGGGGAAAGTATGTTAACAAGAAACTTTCGTTTGCCGTTATGGTTACCAATCGTCAAGACCGCCTCACCAAAACCAACAACAAGCCCTACGGCATCGTCACGATGGAAGACTACGAAGCATCCTACGAATGGATGCTCTTCAGTGAGGACTTTACCAAATATGAGCATTTGTTGAAGAAAGGACAGTTTCTTTTGGTAACAGCACAAATCGTAGAACGTTTCACGAAGGAGGGAGAAAAGAAACAATACGCTCTGAAACCGCTCAATATCATCTATTTAAGTGACGCTTTCACCAAAGTTTGCACCGGAATCAACATTAAGATTGGCATAAAGGACGTTTCCGAAAACATAGCCAACATCATCAAAGACGTAGTTACGAAATCTCACGCAGCCGGCCAGAAAGCGCAACGCGGCACCGGACGCACGCCCGTCTATTTCACCGTAGTTTCCGAAGGACAGGATTTCAGAATCAACCTTTATGATTACCAAATGCGCGTAGATGCGGAATCTTTCATTGAATTATTTCCGAAAAATCTGCCTTGCAAAGTGACCTTGGAAGGTGGAAAGTAATCACGATTTCTTTAAAAAAATAATTGATCATAATATGAAATTTAAAATCATCATTTTAGCAAGTCTCATTATTGGCTTGACATTCAATCTCAAAGGACAAGAAGAACATCTCATCGGAGCGAATTGCACCTCTATTATGGTTGGTTGCAAAGCGTCAGCAGATGGTTCCGTCATCACCTCGCACACTTGCGACGGCAAGTATCGCACGTGGGTAACGATGGAGCCGGCTGCGGACCATCAGCCAGGAACGATGCACAAGGTTTACAAGGGAACGATGCACACCGCCCGTCCCAATGGAATGGAGGGCGTAACACTGGCCGGAGAGATTCCGGAAGTGGCTCACACCTACGCTTATATGAACACGGCCTACCCTTGTATGAACGAAAAACAGTTGGCAATGGGTGAAAGTACCTTTAGTGGTCCCGACACACTCGTCAACAAGAACGGAATGTTTCTGATTGAAGAGTTGCAACGCATTGCCTTGCAACGTTGCGACAAAGCGCGGGATGCCATTCTTCTCATCGGCGAACTCATCAAAGAATACGGATATGGAGACGGTGGCGAATGCATTACGATAGCCGATACGAAAGAGGTGTGGCAGATGGAAATTCTTGGTGAGGGTCCTGAAAAAATCGGCGGCATCTGGGTGGCGCAGCGCGTTCCCGACGATGAAGTGGCTGTCAGCTGCAACATCGCCCGCATCGGAAAAATCGACAGGAAAGACAAAGACCATTTCCTCTGTTCCGACAACATCGAAACCGTGGCAAAAAAATACGGACTTTGGGACGGGAAAGGCGACTTCGTTTGGTGGAAGGCATTTCCGTCAAGCTATTCCGGGAAGAAAAATTTCAAGGAACGTGAATGGTACATTTTCAACGAACTGGCACCGAGTCTGCACCTTTCGTTTGAAGCAGACGAGCTTCCTTTCTCTATCAAACCCGACCAGAAAGTTGATGTTCAGAAAGTTATGAAATTATTCCGAGCCACTTATGAGGGCTGCGAACCTTTTGACCAGACCCAAAATCTTCTCTACCCGAAGGAGCGGAAGAATGAAAATGGGGAAAAAGTCATTGACACCATCGTATGTCCGGCAGCCAACCCGTGGATGAATGGCACCGAACGTGCTCTATACAACTACCTGAAACCCGGAACTGTCACTTTCCACCGCGGAATCGCGATGTCGTGGTGTTCGTACTCCACCATCATTCAGTGTCGCGATTGGCTTCCTGATGAAATCGGAGGAATCTGCTGGTTTTCATTAGAAAATCCGGGAGAAAGTCCTCGCATTCCTATCTTTGCGGGACAGACCAAAATGCCCACGGGATTTGACAGATGCGGTCACGCCGGCTATGATGAGAACGCCGCTTTATGGCACTACCGGAAAGCCAACAAACTTGCTCAGGTTCAATGGGGTAATACAAAAAATATTCTTTTGGGGAATGTTCAACATTTCGAGGAAAAAGCGCTTGAGGAGGTCCCACTCATTGAAGATAAGGCACAAAAGCTTTTAAAAGATAATGATAAAAAAGGTGTTCAAAAGTTGCTCAATCAGTATTCTGCGGACTTCGCCGGTGCTACAAGGCAGACGTGGAATGAGATGGAGAAAAAATTCTGGGAGTTTTTCTGGACTGGCTTCTAAGAAGTAGGAAGTAAGAAGTAAGAAGTAGGAAGTA
>DCHI01000066.1:16969-28140 GCA_002314795.1 Bacteroidales bacterium UBA1756
AGGAAGTAGGAAGTAGGAGGTAGGAGGTTGGGAGTAAAAAGTTTTCAACATTTTACCAACATCCTTTTAATGTTATTTTTTGTTCTAAAACGGCAGGTTTTTGCTGAAATTTGGTAGATTATTCTCACAATTTTGCTTTATAGAGGGGCCGTAATTGTCCTCTTGTTTTCGCCTATTGAAAGCAGTATATTTGTTATACTTTCAATGAAAGTAATAACGAGTTACGAATCAATCTAAAATACTGAAAATGAACAGTTTGATTTCATACCATTCAATAGAGAAAACGCATTACCTGAACAAAAGAAAAAACATTTTTCGGATACCAGTCACGGATTACACCTTTAAACAACTTTTTGCGACAGAGAAAAACAAGCACTTTCTTATAGACTTTTTAAACTCGGCTCTTTCAAAATATTTGGGTGAAATTGCGGACATTGCGTACCTACCGACTGAAAAGTACGGTATTGAGCCATACGAAAAGCGCGTTTTTTTCGACATTGCCTGCAAAGACACATTAGGAAGGGACTTTATTATTGAAATGCAGCACGCCCGTCAGCCGGAATTTGTAGATCGTTCCATTTACTACCTAAGTCGAGCCATCAGTTCAGGAATGCGGAAAGGAGATCAACGTTACCGTATTATGCCTACCTACTCCGTAAATTTGTTAGACTTTGAACTGCCGGAATATAGCAACTCCGGAGAATGCTTCCGCGCCGTTTTTCTCAAAGACCAGAATAATCGCATAATAACAGACAAAGTTGGCGTTTTTTATTTAAATTTGTGTAATTTTGCCGCCCAGCAGGAAGATATTTCACCGGAGTTAAAGCAGTGGCTGTATGTGCTGAAGAATATGCAGAATTTTGATGAGACGGACTACGAAAAACAGGAGGGCATTTTCAAGAATCTGCTGGACGAATGTAGAATTTCAAATATGAACAAAATGGAAAAAGAAGACTATGAAAAAAGCGTTTTAGAATACGACGACGTTCAAGAGGCCATTGCATACGCCCGCGAACTTGCTGCCAAAGATGCTTTTGGGAAAGGAGTAGAGGAAGGAAGAGAAGAAGGAAGAGAAGAAGGAAGAGAAGAAGGAATGATGAGAGCCAAAATTATGATAGCTTTGAATATGAAGGAAAAGGGTGTTGATATTCAATCAATTTCAACATATACCGGTTTGACAGAAGCAGAGATTCTTCAAATTTCACAATAAAAACAACGAATATATTATTTCGCTAAAAACAAAAAAGAGGCATCGTCACAATGCCTCTTTTTTTATGGGTAAAAGAATTCCTCATTAACCGTTCATTGAAAGAAGAAATTCCTCATTAGACTTGTACATCGCCATTTGCGATTTAACAAATTCCATTGCTTCGATAGTCGTCATATCGGCGAGGTGACTACGCAACGCCCAAACTCGCTGCTGGACCGCTTGCGAATGCAATAAATCATCACGGCGTGTGCTGGAAGAGACAATATCAACGGCAGGATAAATTCGTTTGTTCGACAGTTTACGATCCAACTGGAGTTCCATATTGCCCGTACCTTTGAATTCCTCAAAGATGACCTCGTCCATACGAGAGCCCGTGTCAATCAAAGCCGTTGAAATGATGGTGAGGGAACCGCCGTTTTCAATATTACGGGCCGCACCGAAAAATCTTTTGGGCTTTTGAAGCGCATTCGCCTCAACACCACCGGAAAGCACCTTGCCGGAAGCTGGCGAAACCGTGTTATAGGCACGAGCCAAACGGGTGATAGAATCCAACAAGATACAAACATCGCGCCCACATTCAACCATACGTTTTGCCTTTTCCAAAACAATGCCCGCAATTTTGACGTGGCGGTCTGCAGGTTCATCAAACGTTGAAGAGATTACTTCGGCATTCACGTCACGTTGCATATCGGTCACCTCTTCCGGACGTTCGTCAATCAAAAGAATAATCAAGTAAATTTCTGGATGGTTGGCCGCAATAGCATTAGCTATCTCCTTGAGCAAAACGGTTTTACCGGTTTTTGGTTGAGCAACAATTAAACCACGCTGACCTTTTCCAATTGGAGAAAACAAATCAATTACGCGCAAAGAAACGGACTCCTTATTGTGACCGGTCAGCCGGATTCTTTCATTAGGGAACAATGGCGTAAGAAAATCGAACGGAATTCTGTCACGAACCAATTCGGGATCCATACCATTGATTTTCAAAATAGTAGTCAAAGGGAAGTACTTTTCACCATCCTTGGGCGGACGAATTAGGCCACAGACCGTATCACCCGTTTTCAAACCGTAGGTTTTGATTTGAGCGGGAGAAACGTAGATATCGTCCGGAGATGGAAGGTAGTTGTAATCGGAGGAACGCAAAAATCCGCAGGAATCCTGGGCGATTTCAAGTACACCCTCCGCCGTGACTGCGCCACTATAAACGGCATCAGCCACTAAATCCCAATTCGGATCGGTTTCAGCAGCGGGCTGCTCAGTTTTAACCGTATCTTCAGGATGCTTATTGTTTGGCTTATTGACTTTTCCGTATCTTTGTTGACGTGATTGTTCTGGAGTGACAACGGGAGTTTCAGCAACTGTTTCGGCGACTACTGCAGACTCGTCTTCTTTTGAAAGTGTTGATTCATCATTCAGTCCGAACGTAAAGTCATCCAAAGTCATATCATTCAACCGCTCGACATCCAATTGTGCTTCGGACGCAGCATTCTTACCTCTGCGACCACGCTTGGGCTGTTTCATCGGAGGAGCGACTGGAGCGGCCTGTTTGCGCATTTCGTTTTCCATTGCCTCCTCAACCTTGGAAGCCAGGTGCATTTCAGGATTATCCAACTGGACAGACAATGGAATGGTAAACAGATCTTCTTGCTTAGCCGGTGTTTTTTTGGGACGGCGGCAGCGGGATTTTGCAACAGGCTGCGCTTCCACCACCGGAAAATCCGTAATCATCAAATCAACGGGGATTTCGTCAATTTCATTCACATTTACAGCTTCATCGGAACTATCAACAACCACATCGTCACCCAGGATAAGGTCGGGAATGGCATTTTCAGAAAGCTCCGTTTCGTTTCTACTTTCAGGAAAAACCTCAACATCCGGTGCAACTTCTGCCAATGCGTTCACTGCAGCTGCCGCCTCGCGTTCGGCACGACTACTCTGTATTTCAGCAACTTGTCGTTCCAAGTCCTGTTTGGAACTTTCCAAAACAGCAAGTTCTTCCTCGTGGAGCAGAGCTTGCGCTTTTGCAACCTCATCAGCCACAGAGACCAGCGAATTCACTTTTTTGGAGTTTGAAGTGGCTACTGGAGCAGCACCACTCATAATGCGTTTTCTTTTAGGTTTCTTTTCGTCAGAATCAATCATAATAAATAAGCGAATGATTGTATAAAAAAATGCAAAATATAGATTTGGGAGATTTCGACTTCCTTACAGGAAATCGGCGGCAAAGATACTACATTTTTTTATGAAAGAAATTATTTTTGAAAATTATTTTTGAAAAAGAGAATCGCTGAAAACAAGGCGAACCATCGCACCGTAATTGAAATGGAAGCTCTTATAGCCGTTCAAACCTATCGTACCAAAGGTGATATAAAAACAGGGATCAATGGAAACGCTTTTGCTGAATGCGAATTTAACGCCCGCCGCACCTGAAACGGCGTAACCCGGTCCACCGTAGTTCTTTTTGTACTGCTGCATAGAAGCCCCGGGAACGTAGGAAGAACCACCGTATTTATCCATTAACGTAAACTCCTGGTTTTCAATTATGGCATCGAAACTTTTGACTCTCACAAAGTTAAATTGCCCCCCCAGTTCAATAAACGGCTTTATATTCTTATGACACTGGAACGTGTAGCTTCCCATCACATCAATCATCGATCTATTTTCCTTACCAATTAACAAATAGGTGAGAAACTGAGGATATTGGTTCCCAGGAACGCGGTTGTCCCAGGAAACATTAAAACCGGACTTGGCGGTCAAACGGACAAACGTGTAGTAGATGGAGAGACGCCAGTTTTCATCAAAACGATACGAAGCCCCGACGGAAACCGACATTCCCAACCTATAATTGACCTCGGCAGGATATTCACTCACACAAAACTCTTGACCTGAAACACCAATGCCCGGATATTTACTGGAAATCAAGCGGGTGATGTCGTCTTTCCAATAATTATTCTTGAACACGTAATCCAAATTGAGTTCATTTTGGGACCAGCCGCTGTAGTAGTTGGCGGTTTTCGTATTTCCAAAAAAAATGCCACCCGCAATCACGAAATCCACACCGGGATCCGCGATGTTCATATCTTCCTTTTCGTACTCGTTAAATTTCTGACAATAAGCAATTTGAAAGAAGAAAAGTCCACAAACGGCAAGAAGGAAAACGCTCTTTTTCATTATTAATGATTGAAGCGGCAAAAGTAGGATTTTTTTATACATACTTAAAAACAATTTTATTCGTTTTGACTGTTTGTCAAAAAAAGAGACTCACTATGTTTACTCCGGAAGAAAGATCCACATTTCCATATTGGTTCGCCCACTGGTGCGCCTTCAATATGACAGCTCTGAACCTACGATGCTGGAAATTCCGTTTTCTGTTTCACGATATGGAAAAGCCCTGGCTTCGGCTGTTCCTGCCGTATGAAAAAGTACAGAAGTTCCATCGGACGCACGCGCGACATCACAAGGAGTACAAAGGCAAGCACTTCGACTGGCTCGGAATGATTGTCGATTGGGAATGCTCGCAATATACGAAGGCCGTGGCCACGATGAACGCCCGTGAAAAGATGGAGGCCTATCAGGCAAGCCATCCGGACTTCTATAAGAAATTGAAAGAAAATCTGGAACCCATTCTTACTGAATTGGGACTTTAATTGAAAAAAATCGTGATAGTTTATGCATTCAAGATAACAACTAGTTTTTGGCAGATAAAAAAGTAAGTTCACATATTCTTATGGAAAACGACAATTCACTTCTTCTAATTTCACAGTCCGTTCAAGTGATAAAGACAGCCATATTATGCGCTCAAGAACGTACCGCAAGGAATATAAACGCCGACATTCTTTCTCTCAATTTTGCCATTGGAGGATATATTTCAAACCAAATGAAAATCCATAAATGGGGTAGCGGAATTATTAGATTAATTAGCGAAAAACTGCAACTTGAGATGCCCGGACTGAGAGGTTTCGGATATGAAAATTTGAAGAAGATGAGGCAATTCTACGAGAATTGGAATGCCTACTTGATTGGGGCGCCATCGGCTACCCAATTAGCCGAATTTGAAAATGGGTCGCCAACAGCTACCCATTTCGAGAACACTATGCTACAACAAAATATTCTATCTAGTGCCTTATAGTATTGATACAGCTCACAGTTTTATTTCAATAAGTTTTTCCCACCATATGGAAATTTTGAATAAAACAGAGACATTGGAGGAACGCTTGTTCTATATAAAAAAAACGGCTGAATATAAGTGGGACAAATACCACTTAAGAGATATACTCAAACAAGATCTATTTCATCATCAATCAGAAATGCCCAACAATTTTCTTGCTACATTGCCCCGACGAGTGCAAGCCCTAAAAGCAATTGAAATGTTCAAAGATGAATATTTACTTGATTACATTAACGTTGAAGAATTGGGGGTAAGAGATGAATCCGAAATTGATGAAAAAGTCGTTGAAAATGTTATAGTCCAAAATGTCAAGAATTTCATAATGACATTTGGGAAAGACTTTGCTTTCGTTGGAAATCAGTATCATTTAGAAAAATTCGGAGAAAATCATTTTGTTGACTTGTTATTCTACAACAGAGAACTATCTTGTTTGGTTGCCGTAGAGTTGAAATCAGGCAAATTCAAGCCTGTTTACGCAGGTCAATTGCACAACTATTTGCACATTCTCGATGACGATGTTCGCAAGCCAAATGAGAATCCATCAATAGGCATAATTCTGTGTCAAGATGTGAATAAGCCCTATGTTGAATATGTTGTGCAACAATATGATAGTCCCTTGGGAGTCGCAACATATAAAACTTCAGCTGATATTCCGGAAAAATTGAGGAATGCTTTACCCGATATTGAACAACTCAAAAGTCTATTGGCTACAGATGAAGAATCTTTATCTAACGGGGAGAGATAAAACATTTCGAAAAAAATCGTAACTTTGCACGCTCTTTTCCACAAACGCAACTCATTGTAAAAGAGAACGAAACGAAATAAAATGAAAAGAATCATCATCATTTTGCTCATTGCAGTTGCTTTTCCGCTTGCTCACGGGCAACAGATTGCACTGCTGAAATACCGCGGAGGCGGCGACTGGTACGGAAACCCCACTTCCCTACCCAACCTCATCGCTTTTTGCAACACCAACCTTTCTATGTCGCTCAATCCCAAACCAGCCACGGTGGAAGTAGGCAGCAGCGACATCTTCCAATACCCCTTCATCCATATGACAGGGCACGGCAACGTCGTCTTCTCGCCAGAGGAAGCACAGAACCTGCGACTTTACCTCTTGGCCGGCGGGTTTCTGCATATCGACGACAATTACGGGCTCAATCCCTTCGTCCGTGCACAAATGAAACTCGTTTTTCCCGAATTGGATTTTGTTGAAATACCTTACAATCATCCCATCTTTCATCAGAAATATCCGTTTCCAAACGGGCTTCCCAAGATTCACGAGCACGACGGAAAGCCGGCACAGGCCTTCGGTCTCATCTGGGAGGGACGCTTGGTATGCCTTTTCACCTTCGAGTCCGACCTCGGCGACGGATGGGAAAACACGGAAGTCCATCACGACTCCGAAGCCACGCACCAAAAGGCCTTGAAGATGGGCGCCAACATTATACAGTACGTTTTTACAAACCGATAAAAAAACAGAACAGCAGTTGTTCCGTCGCTGCTCCGAAAGGAGGAGAGGAAAGTCCGGGCAACACAGAGCACCGTGCTTCCTAACAGGAAGGGGTCTTGCAAAGGGCCACGGCAAGTGCCACAGAAAACAAACCGCCTGCACGCAGGTAAGGGTGAAAACGCGAGGTAAGAGCTCACGACGCCGCGCAGTGATGCCGGTGATGGTAAACCCCACGGGTTGAAAAACCAAATAAACCGAGGCCTGAGGGCTGCTCGCCCGACTCGGAGGGTAGGTCGATTGAGCCGGCCGGCAACGGTCGGACTAGATAAATGACGGAACTCGACAGAACCCGGCTTACAGACTGCTGTTTTTTTCTACAAGTCTGGCAGAATTGATGCCAGACTTTATTTTTTTTCGTACCTTTGCGCCTTAATTTTTCAAATAAAATAAAATGGGTAAATACACTGAATATCGCGGACTTAACTTGTCAAACATTGGCAAGGAGATGCAAAAATATTGGGAAGAAAATGACGTTTTCGCCCAAAGTTTGAAAAACCGCGAAGGAGCCGAATCCTTCGTTTTCTTTGAAGGCCCGCCGTCCGCAAACGGCAAACCCGGCATCCACCACGTCCTCGCACGCTCACTCAAAGACATCGTCTGCCGCTACCAAACCCTCAAAGGGAAACACGTCGGACGAAAGGGCGGCTGGGACACGCACGGTCTGCCCGTTGAACTCGGCGTCGAGAAGACGCTCGGCATCACCAAGGAAGACATCGGAAAAACCATCACCGTTGAAGAATACAACAAGGCCTGCCGTCAGGAAGTGATGAAGTTCAAGGATATGTGGGACGACATCACCAAGAAGATGGGCTACTGGGTGGATCTTGAAAATCCCTACATCACTTTCGATAACAAATACATTGAAACGGTGTGGTACCTGCTTTCCGAACTTTATAAAAAAGGACTGTTATACAAAGGTTACACCATTCAGCCCTACTCCCCTGCCGCCGGCACCGGACTCAGCTCGCACGAGCTCAACCTCCCCGGCTGCTACAAGGACGTGAAAGACACCACCTGCGTGGGCCAATTCAAGGTACGCCAAGACCAAGTGCTTTCCACCGAAGTACAAATGTTCATCGGCGAGCAGGGCGTTCCTGAAAACCTTTACTTCCTCGCGTGGACAACCACCCCGTGGACACTTCCGTCCAACACGGCTCTCGCCGTCGGGCCCAAAATCGATTACGTTCTCGTCAAAACGTTCAACCCCTACAGCGGCGACCTCATCCTCGTCGTTTTAGCAAAACCCCTCGTCGGCTCTTTCTTCCCAGAAAAGAACAAGGAACTCGCCTTCGAAGAGTACAAGCCCGGTGACAAGAACATTCCTTTCCAGATTCTTTCTGAAATCAAAGGCGAAAAACTCGTCGGCATCAAGTACGAACAACTGATTCCGTTTATGCGTCCCGACGGGAAAGCGTTTGAAACCATCCCTGGCGACTACGTGACCACCGAAGACGGTACCGGCATCGTTCACATCGCACCCACTTTCGGTGCTGATGACAAACGCGTTGCTATGGACGCCGGCATCGCACCGATGCTGCTCACCGACAAGTTCGGAAACCCGCAGCCGATGGTAGATAAAACCGGAAAATTCTTCCTTATGGAAGAATTGGACCCGCAATTCATTGCCAATCAGGTCAATAGAGACCTTTACAGCCAATTTGAAGGTCGTTTCGTCAAACCTGACTACGAAAAAGGCGAGCCCTCACCCGAAACACTTGATGTTTCCATCTGCTTGTGGCTCAAGCAAGAACACAGAGTTTTCAAAATCGAAAAACACGTTCACAACTACCCGCACTGCTGGCGTACCGACAAACCCGTCCTTTACTATCCGCTCGACTCTTGGTTCATCAAGAGCACGGTAGTAAAAGAGAGAATGATCGAACTCAACAAGACCATTCAATGGAAGCCCGCCGCTACCGGCAGCGGACGTTTCGGCAACTGGCTCGAAAACCTCGTCGATTGGAACCTTTCACGCTCTCGCTTCTGGGGAACTCCGCTTCCCATCTGGACGACCGAAGACAAAAAGGAACAAATCTGCATCGGCTCCGTTGAACAGTTGGTGAACGAAATCAACAAGGCCGTCGCCGCCGGTTTTATGAAAGAAAATCCGTACAAGGAATTCGTTCCGGGCGATATGAGCAAAGAAAACTACGACCGTATCGACCTGCACCGTCCGTATGTGGACGAGATTTTCCTCGTTTCCCCATCCGGCCAAAAGATGACTCGCGAAACCGACCTGATCGACGTTTGGTTCGACTCCGGCGCAATGCCCTACTGCCAATGGCATTATCCTTTTGAAAACAAGGAAATTTTCGAAAAGAATTTTCCGGCAGACTTCATCGCAGAAGGTGTTGACCAGACACGCGGCTGGTTCTTCACACTCCACGCCATCGCCACGATGATTTTCGACTCCGTAGCTTACAAAGCCGTCGTTTCCAACGGTTTGGTGCTCGACAAGCAGGGAAATAAAATGTCAAAACGTCTCGGCAACGCCGTCGATCCGTTTGAAACCATTGAAAAATATGGTCCGGATGCCACCCGCTGGTATATGATTACCAACGCGCAACCGTGGGACAACCTCAAGTTCGATCCGGAAGGCATTGCCGAAGTACAACGCAAGTTCTTCGGGACACTGTACAACACCTACAATTTCTTTGCAATGTACGCCAACATCGACGGTTTCGAATACAAAGAGCAGGACATTCCGAACGCCGAACGCCCGGAAATCGACCGCTGGATTCTTTCCGAACTCAACACGCTCGTAAAACACTGTGACGAGTACTACGCCGATTTTGAACCGACCAAAGCCGGCCGCGAAATCCAGGACTTCGTCAACGAATACTTGAGCAACTGGTACGTCCGTCTTTGTCGCCGCCGCTTCTGGAAAGGCGAAGGAACAGACAAACTCTCCGCATACCAGACGCTCTACACCTGCTTGGAAACCATTGCCAAGGTAGCCTCTCCCATCGCCCCCTTCTTTATGGACAAGCTTTTCTTAGACTTGAACAACATCACCCACCGCGAAGCCGTCACTTCCGTACACTTGTCAACCTATCCGAAAGTTAATGAAGAACTGATTGACAAACTTTTGGAAGAAAGAATGCAGTTGGCGCAACAACTCTCCTCTATGATTCTTTCACTCAGAAAGAAATCCAACCTTCGTGTTCGCCAGCCACTTGCCAAGATTATGATTCCGGTGACGGAAACCTCCAATTTGAAAGAACAGATTGAAAAGGTGAAAAACCTAATCTTGCACGAGGTGAATGTGAAAGAGGTGGAATTTGTCAACGACGAAGCCGGCATTTTTGTCAAACGCATCAAGCCCGATTTCAAGAAGTTGGGACCCAAGTGCGGCAAGATTATGAAGCAGGTGGCCGCCGCCATCACCGCTTTCAGTCAGGACGACATCCGCGCCATTGAAAAGAACGGCAATGCGAAACTGACGGTTGACGGACAAGAGGTGGTCATTGATGTCACGGACGTTGAAATCGTGGCGGAAGACATTCCGGGATGGGTGGTAGCCAACCAAGACACGCTCACCGTTGCCCTTGACATCGAGCTTTCGGAAGAGTTGTTGAACGAAGGTTACGCCCGCGAGTTGGTAAACCGCATCCAGAACTTCCGCAAGGACTCCAACCTGGACGTTTTGGACAAGATTTCGGTTGAAATCGAAAGCAACGCACAATTGGACAAGGCGTTCCTTGCTTTCGCCGACTACATCAAGACGGAAACACTCTGCACCAATTTCGACATCAAGCCGCAAGTTGCCGGTGACGTTTTCGAAATCGCCGAAGGGCTGAATGTCAATATGAAGATTAGCAGAAACTAATCATTGCATTATCATATAACTGAAAAGGAACTGTCGGTGAGGCAGTTCCTTTGTTTTTCAATACCAAACATATTAGTCGGGAATCACACACTTTTGGGGAGAGCAACATTTTCTTTATGGTTAACGCAGTCTTGACCATCTCTGCATACTGCTTCTTTCCAAAGAAACCATCAATCACAGTCGACGCCTAACCTATATTAGTTGGTACTCTTTTAGGTGCTTTTTTGAATTGACGTTAATTAAAAAACTTTTCAACTTCCAAACGGATGTCATTTTTGCCTCGTTTCTTGCAGAAAATGCTGAAAACGTTAGTCAAAAATGGCATTTTTCTTGTCGGTTCATCACATACGAAACGGACCAGTCTTTCCCCTCTTGATTTCACCTCCACGATGCAGTAACTTGGAGGATTATTAACCTTAAAAAATATTTTATGGACGAAATCATTTTTCAA
>DCHI01000007.1:0-82040 GCA_002314795.1 Bacteroidales bacterium UBA1756
TTTTCTTTATGCGAGTAAAGAAAATGAACGAAAAAATGAGACGAACCACCTTGCGACCCCCAGATTGGGGGGCGCAAAATTTATAACAAACTAATATTCAATGATTTAAAAATATTACAAAAAATATGTGTCGAAGTCAGGAGGCCTGGCAGAATGTATTATGTGGTTCGACGGCTGAGGTCTGCATAGTTTCCTTTTCTTAGGGCTAAAAGGGAACTGCCAGAATAGACAACAGATAGGAGAGGAAGCTTGTCGTAAATCATTTTTATCTCTGAATTTCTAAAAATGCACAATAAAATGTGCAATAAATGATAAAAACTGCACTGTAAAATGTGCAATTTCGTTATTTAACATAAACAAATAAAAAATCACCGAACAACGATCCATAATGCTGTTCGGTGATTTTAAGTATCTTGGATTCGGTCCTGTATGAAAGTCTATTGAACCGTGCTCCCGGGATTTACTTTCTTTTCGGGCTGCATCAGCGACAAACTCCCGTCTGCGTTGGCAGCCATCAGCACCATTCCGTGTGATTTTACACCTTTGATTTCTTTCGGTGCCAGATTGATAAGCATCAGCACTTGCTTGCCGACGAGCGTTTCCGGTTCGTAAAATTCTGCAATTCCGGATACGATTTCGCGGGTATCAACGCCGGTATTGACTTTGAGTTTCAACAGTTTTTTCGTTTTGGGAACGCGTTCTGCTTCCAAAACGGTGACGACGCGGAGGTCCATTTTTTGAAAATCATCGTAACTGATATCCTCTTTGGCGTCAATGGCGGGGGCGTTGGCTAAAGCGTTGGCTTTTTTTGCATCTTCCAATTTCTTCACTTGAGCGGCGACGGCTTCGTCTTCCACTTTCACGAAAAGAAATTCCGCCTGTTCAATCTTAGCTCCCGCTTTCAAAAGGTCGGTGCGGCCGCCGTCTTTCCAATTCTTGTTCTGGAGGTTGAGCATCCGTTGCAACTTTTCGGCTGTGAAGGGCAGGAATGGTTCGCAAAGGATTGACAGACAGGCACAAATTTGCAAAGAAACGTGCAAAATCGTCTTGACATACTCCGGATTCTCTTTCTGTTTCTTCCACGGCTCTGTTTCGGTGAGGTACTTGTTGCCGAGACGAGCAAGGTTCATCAGTTCGGCTTGGGCTTCACGGAAACGGTATTTTTCAATGCTTTCCCCAATGCGCTGTGGAAATTCCGCCATCTTACTCATCACCTCTTTTTCCAAATCGGTCGTTTCGCCTAATTCAGGAATGATGCCGCCATAATACTTGTGTGTCAGGGCGACGGTGCGGTTGACGAAGTTGCCAAAAATGGCTAACAGTTCGTTGTTGTTCTTGGCTTGAAAATCACTCCAAGTGAAGTCAGCGTCCTTGGTTTCGGGCGCGATGGAGGTAAGCATATAGCGGAGGGAATCCTGTTTTCCCGGGAACTCTTGCAGGTACTCGTGCAACCAGACGGCCCAGTTGCGCGACGTGGAAATCTTGTCCCCTTCGAGGTTCAGAAATTCGTTCGCCGGCACGTTTTCCGGAAGAATGTAACTTCCATCGGCTTTGAGCATACACGGGAAAATAATGCAATGGAAAACGATGTTGTCTTTTCCGATGAAGTGAACCAATTGTGTGTCATCATCTTTCCACCATTTTTCCCAATCGGTGCGTCCCTGTTCCCGGGTCCATTCCTTTGTCGCGGAAATGTAACCGATAGGAGCGTCAAACCAGACGTAAAGTACTTTTCCTTCGGCTTCGGCGAGCGGGACTTTTACACCCCAGCTGAGGTCGCGGGTGACGGCACGCGGGTGCAAACCGGCTTCAATCCAAGACTTGCACTGGCCATAAACATTTACTTTCCAGTCATCTTTATGTCCTTCCAAAATCCACTCTTTCAACCAGGGTTCATATTGATCCAGAGGGAGATACCAGTGTTTGGTCTCTTTCATTACGGGTGGATTTCCACTCAGGGTGGATTTGGGATTGATGAGGTCGGTGGCATTCAGCGTCGCGCCGCAAGCTTCGCACTGGTCTCCGTATGCTTTTTCATTGTGGCAGTGGGGACATTCTCCGGTGATGTACCGGTCCGCGAGAAATTGCTTGGCCTCTTCGTCATAGTACTGTTGGGAGGTCTGTTCAATCAGTTTTCCTTCGTTGTACAGTTTGGTGAAATAGGCCGCCGCTGTTTCGTGGTGAGTTGGGTTGGATGTGCGTGAGTAAATATCAAAGGAAATTCCTAACTCTTTGAATGACTGTTTGATAATATTGTGATAACGGTCCACGATATCTTGTGGTGTCACGCCTTCTTTGCGTGCTTTGAGGGTGATGGGAACACCGTGTTCGTCGGAGCCGCCCAAGAACAGAACCTCTTTTCCGTTGTTGCGAAGGTAGCGTGCGTAAATGTCGGCGGGAACGTAAACACCAGCCAGGTGGCCGATGTGAACGGGACCATTCGCGTACGGAAGGGCCGAGGTAATCGTATAGCGTTTGGGTTCTTTTTTCATATAGGATATTGAATTTTAATTGTTTATCTATTAAAAAGAGGATGATCTTTTTCAGCTCACCCTCTCGTATCTTTTATTTATTATTTGTAAACTTTACAAACTTGAAGAACTTTATAAACTTTACAAACTCATTTGACTAATAAAGGAAGCTCAACAAAACGCCCGCTGCGACGGCACTACCGATAACGCCTGCTACGTTCGGACCCATTGCGTGCATCAAAAGGTAGTTCGTTTTGTCGTATTTCAAACCTTCCACGTTGGAAACACGGGCACTGTCAGGAACGGCAGATACGCCGGAGTTACCGATAAGCGGGTTGATTTTGTTCCCTTCTTTTAAGAAAAGGTTGAAGAGCTTGACGAACAAGACACCCGTTGCCGTTGCAATGATGAAAGAAACTGCACCGAGGAAGAAAATCAACACGGACTTGTAGTTCAAGAAGGTGGAAGCTTGGGTGGAGCAACCAACGGTCAAACCAATGAGGATGGTGACGATATCAATCAACGGGTTAGCTGCCGTATTGGCCAAACGTTTTGTAACACCACTTTCTTTCAATAAGTTACCAAAGAAAAGCATTCCGAGCAACGGAAGACCTGTGGGAACGATGAAGGCGGTGAGGAGGATACAAAGAATAGGGAAGAGAACTTTTTCTCTGTGGGTGACGGCACGCGGAGGACGCATCTTGATGACGCGTTCTTTGTCGGTGGTCAGCCAGCGCATAATCGGGGGCTGGATGACGGGGACGAGTGCCATATACGAATAAGCAGAAATGGCGATGGCACCCATCAAACTCGGTGCTAACTTGGATGAAATAAAGATAGCGGTAGGACCATCAGCGCCACCGATGATACCGATAGCACCTGCTTCCATCGGGGTGAATCCAAGGTGCAATGCGATGATGTAGGCACCGAAAATACCGAATTGTGCGGCAGCACCGATCAGAATCAGTTTCGGATTGGAAATCAAGGCGGAGAAATCGGTCATAGCACCAATCCCCAAGAAAATCAACGGGGGATAGAAACCTTTTAACACACCGAAATACAGATAGTTAAGAACGGCACCGTTTTCATAGACGCCTACTTGCAAGCCGTCGGTGAAAGGAATGTTACCTACGATGATACCGAATCCGATAGGAATCAAAAGCATCGGTTCGTACTCTTTTACAATGGCCAAACCGATGAAGAAAGCACCAATCAGAATCATAATGATGTTTCCTAATTCGGCGTTGGCGAAACCGGTATAGCTCCAAAATTGCTGGATACCGCCGACGAGACTGTTCATAAATCCGCTGCTTGCTTCCAATTTCAACAAGCCGGAAAGAATGAGACTATTCATAAAAAAATCTTCTATTAGTTAATAATCTTATTTGTTCGGATTTTCGCAAAGTTCGGTCAGAACGCCGCACGTGCTCTTCGGGTGGAGGAAGCCGATTTGAAGTCCTTCAGCTCCGGCGCGGGGGGCTTTGTCAATCAGACGAATGCCCTTTTCTGCAACTTCATTCAGTGCGTTGGCGGCATCATCCACACAGAAAGCCACGTGATGAATACCTTCGCCCCGTTTTTCAATGAAAGAAGCGATGGTGCTCTCTTCACAAGTGGGTTCCAAAAGCTCAATTTTGGTTTGTCCAACCATAAAAAAAGCGGTCTTAACCTTTTGGTCGGCCACTTCTTCGGTTGCATAGCACTTCAAACCAAGGATGTTTTCATAATAAGGAATTGCATCTGCCAAACTCTTTACAGCGATGCCAATGTGTTCAATATGTGATATTTGCATAATAAATGTATTTGTTCATTTTAAGCGTGCAAAGGTACTAAAAATATCCTTAGTTTTCACACTCAAGATGAAATTTATCGGGCGCGTTTTGTACCCGTTTCGGGGAGGTTAAATGTGGTGGTAGGGTTCCCCTTTTAAAATCGTCATAGCACGATAAAGTTGCTCTGCGAAAATCAGTCGGGTGAGAATGTGCGGAAAGGTCATCTGCGAAAGTGCAATCTTGTAATTTCCTCGTTGATAGACCTCTTCTGAAAATCCGTACGCTCCCCCAATCAGAAAAATCAGTCGCTTCGTCCCACGCACCATCTGTTGCTGGATGAATTGTGAAAAACCAACCGAAGTGACTTCCTTCCCGTGTTCGTCTAACAGCGTTACAAAATCACTGTTTTCTATTTTTTTTAGAAAAAGTTGACCCTCCTGCTTCTTCTGTTCCTCCACCGACAATTTCGTATTTTTCAGATAAGGGATCGCCTCCACTTCAAAGGGAAGGTAGAATTTGATTTTGTTTACGTAGTTCGCAACCGCCGGACTTAGCTCGGCAGAGTCTTCTTTCCCGATATATATTAGTTTGATTTTCATTTATTTACGATAAGATTATCGATTTTGAATCAATGGTGTGCTACCATTCAAAAATTCTGAATTTCCCCAAATGCCATTTTTGCAATCGGTAGCAGATGGAAGTGTGGATGACTCCTAATCCGTACTTCGTGCTGCGGCGGAAATTGATGGATGATGCTTCCGGAAAATATTTTGTGGGACAGGTGATTTCTGCAATTTCAAAGCCGGCATAGAAAATTTGTGCCAGCATTTGGTTGTCGAAAACGAAATCGTCGGAGTTGACTTTGTAGTTGATACCTTCCAAAACTTCTCGTGAAAAAGCGCGAAATCCCGTGTGGTACTCTGCTAATTTCTGGTTCATAATGAAGTTCTGAAATGCTGTCAAACAGCGGTTGAAGAAGTATTTGTAAATCGGCATCCCGCCTTTCAATGCTCCTTTCCCCAAAATTCGTGAACCCAATACAACCGGGTACACTTCGTTGGCAATCAGATAGCACATAGATTCAATGAGTCGTGGATCATATTGGTAATCAGGGTGCAACATAACTACGATGTCGGCACCAAGTTCCAAAGCTTTGTCATAGCAGCTTTTTTGGTTGGCACCGTAACCCTTGTTTCGGTCGTGACGAAGAATGTGTTTGATTCCAATCTCTTGAGCCACGGCAATTGTTCCGTCCGGAGAACAATCGTCCACGAGCACAACTTCATCTACAATGTGGAAAGGAATTTCATTATACGTTTTTTCCAAAGTCTCTTCTGCACGATACGCAGGTAAAACGACGCAGATTTTTTTCCCTTTTAGCATTATTTAACGTTATATAAGATATTGTTCTCTTTTCGGTAACAGTCGGGACGGTATTGAACGCATCCGTTTTGCCCAAGAAAACAGGTGTAATATTCAATGTAAACTGGCATTTTTTCTTTTAAAAAAAGTGTCGTTGGACGGAGAGGACGGTAAAAGACGGTGTCTTCCGGCTTCATTTTTTCAAAATATTTGAGTTCTTTTTCTTGCAGTTTTTCAAGATATTCCTGTCCCTCTTCGGACGTCGGGTCGTTGCCCAAAAGAATCATCACTTGTTCCAACCGTGTGGTGTCATATCCGTTGATGGTCAGCAACTGTGTGGCTAACTCAACAGGCTTTTCCACGCGGACGCAACCGTGACTCAATGTCCGGACGCGGCGTTTGAACGCACTTTTATTGTTGGTGTCGTGCAAATAGACCGACTCGGAATTCGGAAAACTGAATTTAATCTGCCCTAAGGCATTGAATTTTCCGGACTCTTGAAAAACCTGGTACGGAATGTTTTTCTGGTTGACTTTCTTCCAGTCGATGCTTTCCGGCGCGACCTCCTTTTTCGTCCGCAAATCAATGATGTGGAGTTTCTCCTTTTGGACGGTTGCGGTGTTGCTTCGGACGAACTTGTAGTAGTATTCGTCTTTTAAAATGCTGGCCGGAATTGACCATATCGGGTTGAGTACAATGTAGTTAATGTCACTCCGCAACATTGGTGATTCTGTCTTTTGGCTTCGAAGGACGCCATTTCTTCGTATCGTGTCCGCGTCTTTTGGGGCCGGTGATTTTCCGCAACAGACACGCATTTTTACGATGGAGTCCCCGTGATGAACCTGCAGGGTGAAATCGGCCGTGTTGACGGCAATGAAGGATGCTCCTTTGTTTTTTGTTGCGTTCCAACGAAAACGTTCCAAATTGGCCGACAGTTTGTCAATGTAGTAGTCCGGCTGCCGGTTCAGTTCGTTGATGGTTTCTTCGTCAAGGTGACGACTGCGAGGAATGGCGCGGTTTTCACGGAACTGATTGATGGCGTTCATCAGTACCGAGCCCAACGTGTCGGACGGTCGGTAATTGTCTGCAATTTCGCCCGTTACCTTCAACCGTTCACCGATGAGGTGAACATTGGTGGCAACGTGTCCGGAATCGGCGTAAATCATTGGCAACTTGCGAATTCCTTTTTCCTTTAGTGCCAAATACTTTTTCAGTTCCTTTTGCAAGGCCACGTAATTGGAGTCGGTTGGAATGAGTCCCGTAAGAAATTGCGTGGCGCTTCCGCAGGAACTGAGCGCCGTCATTGCGAAATCATCCGGAATGCTGTCGGCTTCGAACAGCCATTTCCCTCCGTTTACAACTTTTGGGTCGGTTGCCCCGTAAGCCATTGATTTCGCATATTTTAGATATGCATCCGTCAACATAATTTCAAAGCGAGCAAGCGAGTCGTATAACGCATCTTCGCCTTCTATTTCAAGGGACTTGATGGCTTTCGCTTTCTGTGTCAATTTTTCATAAAAGAAAAAGGAAGGTTCAATCCCTTGTTCTTTTGAGTCTGAAAAAAGAGCAAGCAATGAGTCGATGTGCTGCTCCTGCCAGCCGTTGGCTGTCCAAATCGGTTCGCCTAAGTCGGCATAGAACTGTTTGACGACGTTACAAAAAATCACGTCGTTGCTGTCCAACGACGTGATTTGGTTTTGTAAGTAAGTGTTGTAGTTTTCGTTATCGAATTGTCTGTAGGATGAAAACCAGTGGGGAGTCTCTTCAACCGGATGATTGTAGCTTCTATCCTTGCAACTTACCAGCAAGAATAAAAATAAAAACAAAAGCATACCCCAAAAAATCCCTAACCTCCTCATCTAACAAACTTTATAAACTTTATGAACTTTACAAACTTTACAAACTTTATGAACTTTACAAACTTTATGAACTTTATAAACTTTATAAACTCAGTGATTCTCGTGGAAGCACTTTGCGCGTTCTTCCAGGTCTGGGAACTGGTTCCGGTTGACGAGAGAGACGCAGGCGCGAAGTCCTTCGGTACGGGTACTGTTGCAGCTGGACAATGAGATGGCGCTGATTCCGTAATAAAGAAGTTCGTGAAGCAATTCTTCTCCGGTAAGTCCGGGGTAGGAGAGTGTAAAGTAGAATCCGTCTGCAATTTCTTCGTCGCCATCGTGGTCATAGACGATTTTAAAGCCGTTATCGGTGAAGATTTTCTTCATAATGTGGGCTTTTTCTCCATATTCGCGGACATCGTCCAAATAATTGTAAGTGCCTTCGTTGCAAGCTTTGAAGATGGCGGTCAGTGCGTATTGAGCCGAGTGGGACGTTCCGGAGCTGACAGCGTAAACGGCACCGTTGATCATCGCACGACGCATAACCGGCGTGCAGAAGTAAGGAACGAGGTCCGGAAATTCGCGGGCACCAAATTTGTCGGAAATAGCCAAAACAGCAATTCTTTCTCCGGCATAACTGAATGCCTTGGAACCGGAAATCATCAGGGCGTAGTTGTCGGTGTATTTGCCAACGGATGGTTGGAACGGAGGGACACCGGGCTTGGAAATGTCGCGACGGAAGTCCATTCCGAAGTAGGCGAGGTCTTCGATGACGCAAACGTCATATTGCGTAGCCAATTCACCAATCGTACGAAGTTCTTCGTCGGTGAAACAAACCCAAGACGGATTGTTGGGGTTGGAGTAAATGATGGAGTGAATGTTCCCTTTTTTCAAATAGCTTTCGAGTTTGGCACGCAGTTTCTCACCACGGAAATCGTAAACGTCGAATGTTTCGTACTTGAGACCGAGGATTTTATGCTGGTTTTTCTGTACCGGAAATCCGGGGTCAATGAAAAGGGTGGTGTCTTTCTGTTTCTCTCTGCGGGCTAAGGTCATAAAGCTGACGAGACCGGCCATCATTGAACCGACGGTAGGAAAGCAGGATTCGGGGGAAACGTCAAGGTCGATGAAGTTTTTGATAAAACGGGAGGCCTCCTTCTTCAGTTCCGGCGTTCCGTCCAAGTCGGGATAAATGGTGGCGATGCCGTCTTGCAACGCCTTGATTTGTGCATCCACACCGACTTTGCAGGCCGGAATACCCGGAATGCCCATTTCCATACGGACGAACTTGGTTCCCGATGCGTTTTCAATGTCGTTAATCAGTCTCTTGATTTCACGGATGGAAGCTTTGCCAACTTCTTTAATGCCGTTTTCGGCAATCATCTTGTTTACTAATTCGGAATCAATAGGTGTTTTTTTCACGATAAAATATTTTTTTGTTATGATAATTCGTTGTGAATGAATATTTTATAAGAATAAATTGAGTTTGCAAATATAGTCAGTTTTTCTATTCGTCAAATAAGGTCTTTTCTTTCATTTGCTTGATGGCATTCGTACAATCTTCTGTTCTTTCAGGAATTATAGTTTGAATATCGTTAAATAATCTAATAAGTGCTCTTCCTATTGCAAAAGCGAGGTTAACAGGGACTGCATTGCCAATTTGCTTATATTTATCTGCGGTGCTGCCATAGAATTTCCAGTTATCCGGGAATGTTTGTATCCTTGCATATTCTCTAACAGTTAAGGGTCTTGTCTCTGTCGGATGACAACGCTCAGTTTGTTTTTGGCAAGGAGAACACGTCAATGTTAAAGAAGGTTCATCCAAAGAAAGTCGACGAGCCATACCAGTTTTTCCGCCCTCTAACTCAAAACTGCCTCCAAGATAGTCTTTTGCTATCTCGTATGGAAGATTCCTCCAATCTCCACCCATTGGAACAAGTTCCAATACGTTCTTTTTTTTAGGTGGGTAGGACGCTCCTTCTGACACAGGGACATCGCAATCGTAAAGAATTCCCTTGAAGAAAGCATCACGTAAGTGAACTATTTTTTTGTACGGGCTTGGCCAGTGAAATTGAACTTTTTCAGCAATATCGTTCCTGATAGCAATGAGTATAAGTCGTTCCCTTTTTTGAGGAACTTGATACATTATGGCTTTCAGTACACGCGGCTCAATCAATGTGTACCCCAATTCAGATATGGCATTCTTTATGGTTTGTAAAGTTTTACCTCCATTGTGTGAGGTAAGACCTTTGACATTTTCTCCCATAAAGACTTTGGGTTGAATTTCCTTGACTGCTCTTGCCAATTCAAAAAATAAAGTACCGCGAGTATCACTGAATCCACCTTGCTTACCAGCATAAGAAAATGCTTGGCAGGGAAATCCTCCAGAAATAAAATCAATCTTTCCTTTTAAAGGTCTGAAATCAATTTTACGAATGTCTCCTTCGATGACATTCCAATTAGGACGATTCATTCTTAATGTATTGCAAGCAGTGTGCATCAATTCATTTAGAAGAACGTGCTTGAATCCTGCTTTTTCCATTCCAATGGCTAATCCTCCAGCACCTGCAAATAACTCAATGGAAGTGTATTCTCTTTTAGGAACCACCTTCATTTCTTTATCCCAATTTGAATTTGTCATATCTTCTACTCCTGGTATTCCTTGGATGGAGGAAATGTCAAATTCCCATTTTCCTTCTTTATTCTTTAGTGCTGCAAATGTTCCATTCACCGCCCATTTTTGTACGGTTGCTTTGGAAACTCCAGCAATATCCGCTAAATCGCTTTCGCATATTGTGTGATTGACCATCATAGTGCTTTCATATTAAAATTGGTCAAATCCATCGTATGTTTTAAATGCAAGGAGGTATAAACTTTTGAATATGTCTGGAGAAAAATTGTTTAATTCATCAAATACAGTACTCATAGTTTTGCTTTTTTCTTTGACTACATCATCTAAAATGTCTGGAAGTTTCTTGCACAATTTGCAAAAAGTCTGAGAGTAACCTTCAAAAACTATGTCATAAAATTTATCAATTGAAACTCTCCTAATCCGGTCATTGCTATATTGCTCCTTGTCCAATTTTATATTCCATACTTCATTTTGTGATTTTTTTGCAATGACTTCAACAAGCATACAGGTTGCCTGTCCATCGTGCAGAATTTTATCTTGCATTTTCATATACGTTTTCTGCGAAGAAGCAGAGTTCATCGTGTTGTGCTTGTTCTTCATTTCAATGAAAAGGTGTTTGTCGTTGTTGATGACATCAAATCCTTCATTGGGAACTTCCCAACCGTTTCCCGCATACTTAAATAAATTTTGATGAAAATACCCTATGTGATTGTTATTGCTTTTGTCCATTTGCCGAACACACTCGGCAGTGATAATTTCCTTTATGGTTTTGCCGTAAATTTTAGAATCAAAAGTCAATTTTATTGGATCAACAATATTTTTGTTGAAACTTTTTAAATCTAATCCGGTGCTGTATAATTCTACGGTTTCTGC
This sequence comes from Bacteroidales bacterium UBA1756, assembly GCA_002314795.1. Taxonomy (GTDB): domain Bacteria; phylum Bacteroidota; class Bacteroidia; order Bacteroidales; family WCHB1-69; genus UBA1756. The sequence continues at coordinate 10,949 of DCHI01000007.1, forward strand.
GACGTGAGTATAGATATTCTCATCGGAAATGAATCCCAAATCATATTTTTGTTTCATACGTCTGATTTTTAGGTCGCAAAGGTATAATAATTAAATGACTTTTAGTCATCCATCTTTTTGAAATTCCCGTTTTTATCAAATTCCAAATCCAACCCGTTGTTCAACTCGACATCGTATTTCCGTCTGTCTTTGTTTATTTTTACAATGAATTGACCGACAAAGTTTTGATTTACATAATTTTGGATGTTGGCGGGCACGATTCCGTTCGGAACGGCATCCATTTGACAATCCACATCTTCCCATTCTCCTTTTTTGGTGAAATCAACTTCGTAGCCATTGACGAAATGAACATCGTAAGAGTCGTTATCTTTTGTAATGTACGAAATATCAATGAGTCCGAAATATTGGTCAATGAATTGCTGTGCGTTTTCGGGAAGGTCTTGGCGTTGAACGTTGGTCTCTTTGGTGCAGGAAACAGCAAGAATTCCTAAGAAAATTACCAATAAATATTTTTTCATTTTTTTATGATTTTAAAGTGATAAAAATTAGTCATCAATGCGTTTGAACTGTTCGTTTTTGTCAAATTTAAGTTCCAATCCATTGTTTAATTTGACTTCATAACCGCTTGCGTCACGTTCGATTTTTACCACGGAAGCTTTCGGATTATTTTTCTTGACATATTCTTGTACTCCTTTGGGGACGAGAACCGTCGGAACCGCACTTTTTTTGCAATCAATCTCTTTCCAATTGCCTCTTTTGTCAAACTCAATTTCTTGGCCATTTGTAAATTTAACCTCGAAAGAGTCATTGTCACGGGTGCAGTATGAAATCTCTAATGTCTTGAAATGTTGGTCAATAAGATTATTTGAAACTTCGGGAAGTTCCTTTTTTTGAATTTGTACCTCTTTCTGACCGAAGGATACTTGCGTTGTCAGTAAAATACCGATTAAAATTAAAAGAGCTTTTTTCATAATGTTTGTATTAAATGGTTAAATGTTCATTCCTGCGATAATGCAGCAGCCGTAAAGTGCTGCCGTCTCCGTCCGAAGCCGTCGGTTTCCTAATTTAATTTCCTTGTAACCAGCGTTTTTGCATTGTGAAATCTCCTTCTCACTGAAATCACCTTCTGGTCCGATGAGTAAGATAACCTCTTGGGTGCTGATTTGTTCATTTACAATCTGTTTTGTGTTCGTATCGTCGCACCAGGCAATATATTTGGCGACTTCGTCATTCTTGTTTTCTTCAATAAATTCTTCAAAAGAAAGAACTTTCATTTCCGGAAGAACCGTGGTCTGCGACTGTTTGAGCGCGGAAACAGCAATTCTGCTCAGGCGGTTGAGGTCAATTTTAGGCCGTTCGGAATGTTCGCAAATGATGAAAGATATTTTTTCAATGCCGATTTCAACGGCTTTTTCAACGAACCACTCGATTCGATCGGCATTTTTGGTGGGCGCCACGGCTATGTGAAGTTGCAACTGGCGAGGTTCGGTTTCTTGAAATTGGTGGATGTTCACCACACAGTCTGTTGCCGAAGCAACGACAATTTCACCAAGCGCTAATCCTCCTTTTCCATCGGTTAGATGAACGGAATCACCCTCCCGATACCGAAGTGATTTTACGCAATGGCGTGATTCTTCAGTATTTAACGTGATGGTTGGTTGGGTTAAGTCGGGATGGAAAAAGTGCGCCATATTTTAGTTATCGTCCAATTTTATAAAAATAAATAGCAGCGTGGTGAAGCCCCAAAGGGACGAACCTCCGTAACTGATGAAGGGTAACGGAATCCCAATAATGGGAACCAAGCCAATGGTCATACCAATATTGACGGCCAAGTGGAAAAAGATGATGGAAGCCACGCAATAGCCGTAAATCCTTGTAAATGGATTCCTCTGTTTTTCTGCAAGAATGATGAGCCGGATAATGAGCGCCATATAAAGCGCAATGAGCGCCGTACTGCCCAAAAAGCCCCACTCTTCTCCGATTCCGCAAAAGATGAAGTCGGTGCTTTGTTCGGGAACAAAATTCAGTTTGGTTTGTGTGCCGTGCAAATATCCTTTTCCGAAAAAACCACCGGAGCCGATGGCAATCTTGGACTGGTTCAGGTTGAAATCCGCACCTTTGGGATCCACACTCTTTCCCAAAATGGTGTCAATTCGTTGACGCTGATGCGGTTGCAAAACTTCGTTGTAGGCAAAATTGACGGCAAATACAAATGCGGTGAAGGCAATGAAAATACCGATATTCCGGATGATTTTCATCTTGTCACCGCGCGTAAGCGGCCAAGCGATAATCAAGATGACCAAGAGCAATGCTACGGCGTAAATCTCATTGGTTATGATGGTTAGGACGAAAAGGAAGGCCGCAAAGATGCCCGCTAAAAGAACCCAGCCGTTGAATCCTTCTCTATAAAAAAGAATGATGAAGGAGGCAAAAACGAGTGCCGAACCCGTGTCCTTTTGCAAAATGGCGATGACAGCCGGAATTCCGATGAGAATGAAAGCACGAATCCATTGCGTCTTCCGCTCACTTTCCGTCTTGGCGCTGCTGAAAAATTTGGCGATGGCTAAGGCCGTCGCAAATTTCGCAAACTCAATCGGTTGGATGCTGAAACTGCCAATCTTAATCCACGCCTTGGCACCATTGATGTCGGTGCCTATGAACACAACGGACAGGATAAATAGCATAAAAAAGGCATAAACCGGATAGGCGTACGTCTGTATCAATTTCGAGTCAATGGCCAGAACGACGAAGGCCAGAATAGCTGCGGCAATAATCCATAAAAGTTGACGCCCGTACGGCTGGTCCATATTGAGTGGATTGAATGGAACGCTGGGATCGTAGGCGGAGGAGTAGATGGTGAGCCACCCGACCAACACTAAGCCGATGTAGTAAACGATCAGCTGGGTGTCAATGCCTTTTATCTTTTTCTGTCGGGTGTCGTTGAGCATTCGTTATCGAGTATTAAGTTCCATCATTCGTTTTTCGAGATCTGTCCGTTTAACTTCCCGACGCAGATAAAATTCTGTGATAAGAGAAGCAATCGGGGCCGCTACGGAAGCGCCCCACCCACCGTTTTCAACCAATACGAAGACCGCAATCTTCGGGGAGTCAACGGGGCCGAAGCAAGCAAAGACGGAGTGGTCTTGACCGTGCGGATTCTGAGCCGTTCCCGTCTTGCCGGCGATTTCCAGACTGTCAATCTGGGCGAAACGACCTGTTCCAGACGTCATTACCAATTTCATTCCTTCGATAATGGGCTCAAAATAGCGGGGCTCGATGCCGCTGTTAATCCGTTGGTTGTATCGGGTGTTGGGATTGTCTTTCGTTCCTATTGCCTTCACTACGTGAGGTTTATAGTAGTAACCGCGGTTGGCGATGATGGCAATGAGGTTCGCCATTTGGAGGGGCGTGCACGCCACTTGGCCTTGTCCGATTCCCATTGAAACAATGGAGTTTCCACGCCAGTGTCCGCGGTATTCGCGGTCCAAGTCTTCCACGGTTGGAATGATTCCTTTGGATTCGTACGGAAGGTCGGTGTCAAACTTCTGGCCAATTCCCATCTGATTGATGTAATCTTTCCATACTTGATAGCCATCCCGAACCGACTTGTATTTCGGATTGGAAACCGTATTGACGAAAGCGCGGCAGAAGTAGGAATTGCAGGAGCAACGCACCGCATCTATCAGGTCGGAACCCGCGTGGCCGTGGCATTTAACAATATGATTTCCAATATTATAACCACCGCCACAACTGTAGTAAGTGTATCGTGTGATGACGCCCTCTTGCTGCGCGATGAGCCCGTTGGCCAACTTGAACGTGGAGCCGGGCGGATAAATGGCTTTTAGTGCGCGGTTATACAAAGGCACATTGACAGAATCTTTTAGGAGCTTGCTGTAGTTTTTACTTCTGTTTTTCCCAACCAAAAGATTCGGATCGTAAGTGGGTGTTGAAACAATGCAGAGGATTTCTCCGGTCGACGGCTCAATGGCAACGATACTCCCTCTTTTGTTGGCCATCAGTTTTTCGCCGTAACGCTGCAACTGCATATCGATGGTGCACCAGAGGTTGCTTCCCGGAATGGCCTTTACATCCAATTCCCCGTTTCGGTAAGAACCTTTTTCGCGGTTGTGGACATCAACCAGAACCATTTTTTTCCCTTTCACGCCGCGCAGTTCCTCTTCGTAGGACTTCTCAATTCCGCTGATGCCGATGTAGTCGCCCATTTGGTAGTAACTGTCCTCTTTCAACAGGGCATCACTGATTTCCCCGATATAACCGAGGATATGTGCGGCGATGGGTTCCGGATAGGCACGGAGCGTGCGGGGCTGTACATAAAATCCAGGAAATTTGTAAAGCTTCTCCTGTAAATAACCGTAGTCCTCTTTTCCCAATTGTTGTGCAAAGATGGAAGGCAGAATGGGAGAGTATGTTCTCGCTTTTTCTAAACGCTCAATCAGGTCTTCTTTGGTGATATCCAATATTTTACACAAATCCATCGTGTCGAAATCGGATACTTTTTTGGGAATGACCATCAAATCGTAGGCCGCTTCGTTATAGACTAACAGCGAGTCGTTTCGGTCGTAGATGAGGCCGCGCGGGGGCTGTTGCACCACTTCACGAATGGCATTGCTGCGTGCGAGGTCTTTGTATTTATTGTCAATGACTTGCATAGAAAAAAGACGCACCAAGTAAATGCCCACGACGAGAATCATAAGGACAATGATGATGATGCGGCGCTGTTCCTTTAGCGGGTTCATTGACTGAAAAAGTTATTTGTTGCGAGAACTCAATTCGTTGGCCAAAGTGATGAAATCGTTTTTCCCGGTTTCGTTTCCTGCCGAAATCTTGCCGAGCTCCACCAATGCTTTTTGTACGTAAGCTTCAATTTGAGCTTCTGTTTTGTGCTTAATATCAAGCTTTTCGTAGATGTTGGTGACGGCAAGGAATTTTTCTTTTTCATCAAAATTCGTAGAAGAAAAGTAATGAAGAAGTTGCTGTTTATCAGTATCTTGTGCATCTTGAAGTGAGCGAAGATACAGGTAGGTTTTCTTGTTTTCACGAATGTCGCCGCCGATGGGTTTCCCGAAAATGTTGGTGTCACCGTAAACGTCCAAAAGGTCGTCTTTGAGTTGGAAGGCGATCCCGATGTTGATGCCGTACTGGTAAATGGCCTCTTGGTCGGCGGGTGTTGCCCCCGAAAGGATGGCGCCGGCTTTGAGGCAGCCGGCCAGCATAACCGCTGTCTTGTAACGAATCATCTGGATGAAGTCGTCGATGGAGACGTTTTCAGACGTTTCGAAGTCAAGGTCTTTTTGCTGGCCTTCGCAAATTTCGACGGAGGTCTGCGACAGGAGGTCAGTGAGGGCGATGATGGTTTCGGGTTGAGCGGGCGTGTGGAGCATTTCCTGAAGTGCGAGCGTGGCAAGCGCGTCGCCGGATAGAATGGCGATGTTGCTGTTCCAGTGCTTATAGACCGTCGGTTGGCCACGGCGAATCGGTGCATTGTCCATAATATCGTCGTGAATCAGGGTGAAATTGTGAAGCATTTCAAATGCTGCTGCGGGATGAAGTGCCGCTTCTTCGTCGCCGCCGAAAAAGCGAGTGGACATCATCACGAGTTTGGGACGGAGCCGCTTTCCGCCTTGCGAAAGAGTGTAGTAGATGGGATTGTACAGATTTGCGGGCTCTCTATTCAAGGAGATTTTTTTGAAATATTCTTCTAACTTATTCAAAATAAATAATTTATAATTGTACTATAATGAAGTTTGCTTTATTTTAAGAAAGTCGCAAAATTACACTAAATCAACGGATTGACCACGACTTTTTTAAAATAAAAAAGGCGATGTCCTAAAAAACACCGCCTGTAAATCGTTGATTATCTACAAAGACTATTTCACGTAGTAGGTCAGTCTCATATTGATGCTGGCGCGTTTGTTCTTGGAGGAGGTGTTGAAAGCCCCGCCCCAGGAGTAGTCTTCGTCGGAGGAGTTGGGTGCTGTAATTTGGAAAACGCCCATATTGGCGACTTTCAACCCTGCCAATTTTGAACCGGCATTCTTGGTGATGGTTTCGGCACGGTTGCGAGCATCTTGGGTTGCTTCGGCCAGCATCTCGATTTTCAAGTCAGCCAATTTTGTGTAGTAATAGTCAGGACCATAAGTGTTTACATTGATTCCTTCGTCCAATAACTCTGCAATATTCTGGTAGAGTTTTTCAACCTTTTCAACATTTTTTGATTCAATACGAACATTTTGTGTGATGGAATAACCTTCAAAAACGTCGAAGCTGCGTTCGGAATTCCGGTCGTATTCGTAGCGGTAATTAGGATTGCACTGAATGGCCTTGAAGTGAATTTCGTTTTCCGGGATCCCTTTTCCGATGAGGTATTCCTTTACCGTTTGATTCATCTTTTTGATTTGCTCGTAAGCGGTCTTTTGGTCCATATCTTTTGTGCTGTAATTGAAATCCCAGACGATGAGGTCGGAGGTGAAGTCACGTTCGGCAAGACCGATAACGGAAACGGTTTTGGTCGGGGCTTTGGCTTGGTAGAATGCAACACCGATGGCGATGGAACCTAATACGAAACACACACCGACAATGACACTAATGATGATTCTTGTTTTGTCTGACATAATGGTGATTTTTAAGGGGTTGATAAAAATAAATTGGACGTAAAACGGCTTGCACATTCTAATATTGTGCAAGCCGTTCTATTTGTTTTCACATCTTGTATGCCGCCGCTATTTCCCTTGCGCTTTGGCACGTTCTTCGTCTTGCCGTTTCTTGATGATTTCGGCCTGACGGTCCGCCGGCATCTGCATATATTGGTAGAATTCCATCGAATAGTTGGCACGGCCAGAGGTGATGTTGCGAAGCGCGGTCGCATAGCCGAACATTTCCATCAACGGAATGAAACCGTCCAACTTTTGTGAACCCTTTCTGAAACGACGCATATTTTCAATACGGCCACGGCGCTTGTTCAAGTCGCGTGTGACATTTCCAATGTAGTCGTCCGGTGTGTTGACTTCCACCTTCATCACCGGCTCCATAATGATCGGGTTGGCTTGGCGGAACGCTTGTTTGAAACACATAGCGGCACAAGTCTGGAACGCCATATCGCTGGAGTCAACGGGGTGGAAACTACCATCTACTAATACGCATTTGACATCCACAACCGGATAGCCGGCGATGGGGCTCTTTTCCATCGCTTTCATCAAACCTTTTTGGATGGAGGGCAAATACTCTTTGGGAACAACGCCGCCTTTGGTAACATCAACGAACTCAAAACCTTTGCCAGGGTTCGGTTCGAAACGGATGACCGTGTGTGCAAACTGGCCTTTACCACCCGTCTGCTTAACGTGACGATAGTTGCACTCTTTTTCGGTGGTGATAGTTTCTCTGAATGAGACGGACGGTTCTCCCACCGTAATCGGTACTTTAAATTCATCGCGGATGCGTTCCACGAGGATTTCCAGGTGAAGTTCGCCCATACCCGCGATGATGGTCTCTTCGGTCTCTTCGTCAAAATGGGAATGGAAGGAGGGGTCTTCGTTCGTGAGCTTGGCGAGGGCCTCACCCAACTTGTTACGACTTTTTTTGTCGTCCAATTCCAGTTTCATCTCAATAACGGCGGGGGGGACGGCGATAGACTCTAACAAAATCGGTTGGTTCTCATCGCAGAGCGTATCTCCGGTACGAGTGAGTTTCATTCCGACGAGCGCTACGATTTCACCGGCTTCGGCTTCTGTGATTTCTTCACGTTCTTTGGCCTTGATACGGAAAATACGACCGATGCGTTCCGTCTTTCCTTTATTCGTATTGTAAACCGTCATACCGCTGGTGATTTTTCCACTGAAGATACGGATGAAGGTTTGCTGGCCGACGTACGGGTCGTTGATAAGTTTGAATGCTAAAGCGGCTACGGGTTCGTTGGCAGTGGGGTGTAGTTGGAACGTTTTCTCTTCATCGTCCGGATCGTGGGCAATGACGGCGCCCAAATCGGTAGGAGAGGGGAGGTAGTCGACGACGGCATCCAACAGCAGCTGGATGCCCTTGTTTTTGTAAGCGGCGCCGCACAAGACGGGCGTCACAAGCAGTTTGATGGTGGATTCTCGGATGGCCTTTTTCAGTTGCTTCTCTTCCACATCCGAACCCTCCAAATAGAGCATCGCGATTTCGTCATCGAAGTCAGCCAATTTTTCAATCATTGCGTTGCGGGCTTCCTTGGCCTGTGGCAAAAGTTCTTGAGGAATTTCGCTGACGATGCGCTCTTTTTCTTTGAAAGTGATGGACTTCATTGTAACGAGGTCAATCATTCCCTGAAATTCACTTTCGGCGCCGATGGGCATTTGAATGGGCATTGCGTTGGCTCCGAGGTATTTCCCCATTTGAGCGACCACCTCGCCGAAGTTGGCGCCCACGCGGTCCATCTTGTTGACGAAGGCGATACGGGGAACGCGATATTTGTCGGCTTGGTTCCAGACGGTTTCGCTCTGCGGTTCCACGCCGCCGACAGCGCAGAAAACGGCGACCATTCCGTCGATGACGCGCAACGAACGTTCCACCTCGATGGTGAAGTCAACGTGGCCGGGAGTGTCAATCAGGTTGATCTGGTGGTCGTTCCAGTGTGCGGTGATGGCTGCGGAGGCGATGGTGATGCCTCGTTCCTGTTCCTGTTTCATAAAGTCCATCGTGGCTTGCCCGTCGTGGGTTTCTCCCACTTTGCGGTTGACGCCGGTGAAAAACAGGATTCTTTCGGAAACCGTGGTCTTGCCAGCATCAATGTGGGCGGCAATTCCGATGTTTCTTAACTTCGAAATGTTATTGCTCATTCTTTATCTATTTGATTTATAGTTATTTAATACTCTTGATAATCGGCCGCAAAGATACAACTTTCTATTGAATTGCCTCCTTTTTTTAAAATTAATAATTTATAGTTAATTAAGAAACGAAGAAACTAAGTTCGTCCACCGGGGCTGCATCAAAAAAGTAGGAAGTAAGAAGTAGAAAGTAGGAAGTAAGAAGTAGAAAGTATGAAGTAGGAAGTAAGAAGTAGGAAGTAAGAAGTATGAAGTAGAAAGTATGAAGTAAGAAGTATGAAGTAGGGGCTCCACATTGTGCGTTATATCGTGGCCAGCCCCGACGGGGCTGCACATCAGTAACCCCGTACAAGGACGATAGTCCGCAGTGCGGGGAGAGTCCGCCGTAGGAACGTCACATTGTGGCGTCCCTTCACAGAGGCGCGGCACGTGCGATAGGATGTAAAAGTCACCGTGCCATCTGCCGCGCAAATGACACCGCCGCGCGAAGAGAGACGTTTCATGAAACGTCTGTACGTTTGAAAGCCCGACGGCGACCAACGGGAGCCGGAACGCCCAAGTGAGTATGAAAGTTTGTAAAGTTTATAAAGTTTGTAAAGTTTATAAAGTAATTAGGAGAGGAAAAAGAGGGTAATTCTTGAAATAATAAAAATTTCGCTGAAGAAAACAATAATTTCGCTGAAGATACGTTGTATATCAAATAGCTACAGAAACCCTTTTATTCACCCCTATAAATCCCTTAGCTATGCGTAACAAAAAAAGTTTTAAAGCAGATTTGGAAAAAAGAAAAATCCTCTTTTTCGCGGTGGGTTGCATCATCGCTTTTTCTCTTTCCTGGATTAGTTTGGACTTGTTAGCAACGAAACCAAACGTTAAGCCCGTCTTCTTAGACGAACCCGCCTTGGCGGTTCAAGAGGAGTATCTTCCACCGGAAGTAGATAAAAAAGTGGAAGAACCTCTCCGTCAGGAGATTCAAAAAATGGCTTCCGAGATGCTTTTTTCCATCGTGAAGAACAATGAAGTGGAGACGTTCTCGAGTCTTTTCCCGGTTGAGTACGACCCTGACCTGACCGTAGTGGATTGGGATGAGACGGAAGTTGTGCCGGAACCTATTGATGATGAGATTTATACGTTTGTTGAGGTGATGCCCGAATTTCCGGGAGGAATGCCCGCACTGAACGACTTTCTCCGTTCCCATTTGAAGTATCCGGCTCCCGCCGTTGAAGCGGGCGCACAAGGTACGGTTCTGGTGGAATTTGTCGTCGAAAAGGACGGCAGTGTCAGCGGATCCAAAGTCGTTGTCTCAGCGTTCCCAGCCTTGGATGCGGAAGCACTTCGCGTCGTTAGCTCCCTCCCAAAATGGAAACCGGGTGCTGCCAACGGACGCCCCGTGCGCGTCTATTACAACGTCCCCATCCATTTCAGTCTAAGTAACTAATTGATTAGTAGATATGGAGGAATATTTAAAACGAATATTCCTCCATTTTTTTGGAAAGAAAATTTTATTTTTTGAGGGTGGCTTCCGTATTCAAAATTTTTATACTTTTGCCCGCTATTTTTGTTCACTATAAATCATTGTCTTATGGCAAATAAAAAATCATTTAAAGCTGACCTTGAAAAGAGAAAAATTATCTTTTTTGCAGTCGGCTGTATTGTGGCTATGTCACTCTCTTGGGTGTGCTTGGATTTGTTGGCCACCACAGAAAAAAAGGTAGATGTTATCCAAGATGAAGCAGAAGCAGCAACGGTTGACGAATACACGCCACCGGAAACTGACGAAAAACCGCAAGAGCAGAAACAGGAAGAAGTTCAACAGCAAAATACGGAAATCATCCTTAACATTGTAGAAAATACTGCTAAAGCTGACTTTGATTTCAATTTCGGTCAGGATGTTACGGATGAAATGACGATTGACGAATGGGAAGCTCCCGAAGTCGTTGAAGAAGTTGCTGCCGAAGAACCTCCGGTACGCTTTGTAGAACAGATGCCCGAATTTCCTGGTGGTATGCCCGCTTTGAATCAATATCTTCGCGAACATCTCCAGTATCCGGCTGCCGCTCGTGACGCAGGTGCTATGGGTACGGTGTTGGTTGAGTTCGTCGTTGAAAAAGACGGCAGTGTCAGTAACGCGAAGGTCGTCGTTTCTCAGTTCCCCGCTTTGGACGAAGAAGCTCTCCGCGTAGTTCGCTCGCTTCCGAAATGGAAACCGGGCGAAAGCAATGGCCGCAAGGTCCGTGTTTTCTACAACGTTCCGATTAAGTTCGATTTGCAATAATCGTTTTACACATAATTATAAAGGAGGATGATTCAGCGTCATCCTCTTTTTTTTGCCAAAAAAATAAGTAAGTTTGCACCCTCAAATTATCCAAGACATTGAAGAACAAAACACTTTCTCTGGTTTTTACCGGACTCGCTTTCATCGCCTTCCTCCATTTGACGGCACTGCTGCTGCTGACCGTCGTGAGGATTCTGTTCATCGTTTTTTGTTCCCCCGCAGACGGCAATTCCTTCGGGCTGATACTCCGTTCCATCGCTATCGGTCTGCAATTTGACAACTGGGTTTTGTCGTTCATCACGGCGCTCCCGTTGACCGTTGTGGGCATTGCTACTTTGGCCGGCGTCGCTCCGAAAAAACTGAAAATTCCGGTCAACGTGTGGTATTTTACGTTCGTCATCCCCGTTTTTATCCTCGGAATTGCGGACATCCCCTACTTTTTGTATTTCAATGACCATATCAACATCGGGAGTTTTTCGTGGTTCGCCTTTGCCAAGGATACCTTCGGAATGATTTTCTTGGATTGGCACAATTACTTGTATTTGTCGTTAGTGGTCATTTTTTCTTTTCTATTCATTTTCAATATTTTAAGAATAGAAAAAATTATTTTTTCAAGACAAGAAGAGGTCGTTCCTGCCCGTCGGCGGCTGAAATGGATTCCGATGTTCTTGCTGATGGGGGCCGCCTGTTTTGCAGGAATGCGCGGAAGTTTTCAACGGTACCCGCTCCGAATTGGCGTCGCTTATTTCAGTGACAACAATTTTTATAACCGCGTGGGCCTGAATCCGGTTTTCAACATCGTGGAAAGTTGCAAATACTATTTCGATGAGTCGGCGCCCGAAATCAGTGAAGTTGATGTGAACCAAGCGTTGCTTTTTGTTCAAAAAGAGTTGGAAATCAATGTTTCTGATAAGAATTATCATTCTTCTTTTCCTTTAAAAAGAAAGATTATTTTTCAAGAAGAAGGGGAAAAGTACAATGTGGTTGTTATCCTGATGGAGTCGGTGGCGACGGCTGACCTGGAACGGACTTATAATGGAAAGCCGGTGATGCCGTTCCTTTCACAACTACGAAATAACTCGCTTTATTTCAGTAATTTCTATTCTGCTGGCAATCACACCAATTGTGGAATTACCGCCACACTTTATGGGTACACGCCCGATTTTGCCAAGCCCACGATGACGGTGCCTTCTACGCGCTATACCGGTCTGCCCGATGCCCTGAAAAAGTTAGGATACAAAAATCATTTTTTCATTACGGGAAATCCTCAGTACGACCGGATGAATTCGTTTTTGTACGACAACCACTTTGAACGGCTTCATTCCTCGTATGATTATCCTAACAGCAAGCAAGTCAATAATTTCGGAGTTGCCGATGACTATCTTTTTGAGTACGGACTCCAGAAGTTGGATGAATTGGCAAAGAGCACGGCGCCGTTTTTTGCTACTTTCCTCACCGTCAGCAACCACCCGCCGTACATCATTCCCGACGAGTACAAGAATTGTGGTGCAACCGACCACGAACGGATTTTGGCTTTTGCCGACCATTGTCTCCAACAGTTTGTGGAGTCGGCTCAAAAGCGTTCGTGGGGACCAAAAACGCTGTTCGTTCTGTTAGGCGACCACGGAAATTTAGATGGTAACAATCTGTATGATATGCCGTTGCAGTACAATCACATCCCCTGTTTTGTCATCGGTCCTGATGAAATAGTAAAGTCGGAGACTTGTGAAACGCCCGGTAGCCAAATCGACCTCGGCGCCACCTTGATGGGACTGTTGCATCTTTCATACACCGACAATTCGATGGGAACAAACCTGATGGAACGTCCGAAAAAATATGCTTATTTTGTCGGTGACAATCACATCGGCTGCTGCGACGGAACCTATTTTTTCTGTCATAACATCAACAGTAAGAATGACTTTCTATACAAGATTGGTGATTCAGAAAATCTTGCTTCTGCGCTTTCATCGAAAACGGAAGAGATGAGACAGTACTGCTATCGGATGATGGCGGTTAACAATGCGGCTAAAAAACAAAAGTGGACAGAATGATAGAAAAAAGTGCTACTTTTGCGGCCTGTTTTGAATTTTTAAAACAATAATATAATTATGAAAAAGTTTTTCACACTGCTTTGCACCCTTTTGGCTGCACAAATTCTTTATGGACAAACCATTACAAACGCCGGTTTTGAGGAATGGACGGACAATACCCACGCCGTAGGTTGGAATTCCTCTTTCGAGGCCTCTTTTACTTATTCCTATATGGGTATTCCTCTTCCAATCACCATTGATTTTAATGCGGTACAAAAATTTACAGATGCGGTCCACGGAGGTAATTTTGCTGTGGAAGTCATCCCGCAACAGGCGTCCGTTCTGACTTCATCTTTCAATCTTCCTGGTATCGTGCAATTAGGACAATTTAACACGGACTCTCTCGGTACGATGGATTTCAGCACGATTGATATTGATAATTTTGATTTCACTCAGTTCATTTATGGTGGAATTGCCTGCGGTCAATTGCCGACCAAAGCGACTGCGTGGGTGATGTACGCGCCGGTTGATGGCGATACGCTTCTGGCGGGTGTCATCGCCACACGTTGGAACAACGGACAGCGAGAAATCGTTGCACAGGGCGAGTACACCAATAACAATCCTATCGACCAATATACGCAAATAGAAATTCCTTTTACTGTAAAACCGGGAATGGAGGGCGTGAATCCAGATACTGTCAACATCATTTTCTGTACGTCAAGAAGAAGTACGAACGAAAATACTCGTCTCTATATAGATGATGTAGAGCTTGTTATGGGAGGAACAGGCATTTTTGAAGTCGGGAATCTTCCCATTTTCAATGTCCAGCCCAACCCCGCCACCGATTTTATCGTAGTAACACCTATTTCAGACGAACCTTACGCAGTTCGGATGTACGACCTTAATGGTAAGTTGGTTTGGGCCGAAAACGGCTTGGCAGGAAGTACTCGTTTCCCCGTTTCTGAAATGGCAAAAGGAACCTATCTGTTGCAAGTGAAACAAGGGGCCAACGTCCGTACGCAAAAAGTCATACTCAACTAACGAAGATGGAATTCTGGCTTGCCCCGTTGCACGGGATTACGAACTTTCATTTTCGGAATTGCCTTAACCGCCACGTGAAGAACCTTTCCGTGGCGGTTACGCCTTTTTTGCCGGTGGGAGCAACTTCGCAAATCAACGTGCGCCGTTGGGTAGATGTCGCCCCGGAAAATAACCGGTCCGGTGAGGTGATTCCGCAACTCATCGGAAACGAACCGACGCATTTCGTAGATACCATTCGGGAATTGCAAAAACTTGGATACCAACGTTTTAATTGGAATATTGGTTGCCCAGCCGCGCAAGTCGTTCGCAAACAGCGGGGCTGCGGAATTATGCCACATCCGGAGCGCGTGGAAGCGGTAGTCCGTCTTGTTACGCAAGAAACCGACTGCTGTTTTTCCATCAAGATGCGTTTGGGTTTGAAAAGTCCGGAGGAGGGATTAGCCATTTTGGAACGACTTCAGCCGTATCCTTTGGACTTTGTTGCCGTTCACCCTCGATTGGGCGTCCAGCAGTATGAAGGAAAACCCGACTTTTCGATGTTCCGGCGGATGTACGAAACCACGGGACAAAACCTTGTTTATAGTGGTGACATTTTTGACCTTTCATCCTATCAGTATTTGGTTGACCATTTCCCGAAGGTCCGGCAGGTGATGTTAGGTCGCGGAATTCTGAGAAATCCTTTTTTGGCAGAAGAATTGACGACGGGACAAATGCTTTCGGACGGCGAGCGGACGGAGCGGTTCGCCGCCTTTTATGCCGACTATATCCAAACGATGCAAGCGGCGCGGGGCGAGCACGGGACTTTGTCCATTCTCAAGGAGTTGTGGCACTATTTCGCTCACTTTTGCCAACTGTCTCCGGAGGCCTTGCAGGAGTTGCTGCGTATCACTGATTTCAAGGAGTTTAACGAGCGTGCGGGAAAATATATCGGTTGAAAAAACGAGAACGGTATATTTTTTCTCCGTTATTGGTTAGTACAGCAATCCAAACATCCAAAGAGGAATCGTATTTCCGTGTCCGCATTCGATACCATCCTTTGCCACATAGCTTTCGGGAATGTCGCTGATTTGGTCAAATGTTTTACTCTTTCCTCCAATTTCAAATAGGTATTTCCCGTCAACCAATGCATCGCCCCGCTTTGGTAGTGTTACATCATAGACGGCCCCAACTTGGTTTAGAAAGAACGTTTCGCGGGCTGTGCCGACATCCGTCTTCGAGCTAAGTGCGTGGGCGAGATTGGTGTTGTCAAGCAGCACCTTTTCGGGTTTGGACAATTGTTTGTAACTATTGGGCTTCTCTGCGATAAGGGTCAGCATTTTGGCGCGGTTCAGCGCGTACAACAGTTTAAGACAAAGGTCACGTGTAAGACAGAGTTCAGCACACAATTTGGATATGTTAGGCGTGCAAGGAACCCTTTCGGCGAGTGTCGCTAACATCTTCTTTGTTTTTTGTATGGTGCTGTATTCGATTTTTTCGGCTGACGGAAGGTCCAATTCAATCACCAAATCAGCCACCTCTTTCAAACGAATCAGGTAATCATCCCCAGAATCCTTGTAAAACGGGTAAAAGCCGCTGACTAAATAGTGATCAAAATGTTCGAGAGGTCGGCACAATGACAGAACTCTCATAGCGACGTCCGTGTGGCTCTTTACGAGGTTTTCAACACTAATGGATTCTATCGGAGCGATTCCTTCGAAAGCAAGGTATTCACGGAAAGAAAGTCCGGGAAGTGTGTACAGCGTCTGCCGTCTTGACAAGTCAGCCGTTGAGTTGTCAATTTCCAATAAAGAGGATCCGGTATATACAATTCGCAAGTCGGGATAGTTGTCATATATGTTTTTCAACGTCAGTGACCATTGTGGATACCTGTGTACCTCGTCAACAAATAAGTCTTGAATCCCGTGCGAATTGGCATAATCGGCAAGGTCAATAAGACTGTGTCGTTGGAACCACAAGTCATCCAATGACACATATAAAGCCCGTCCGAGGTCATTGTATTCCGATTTAATGCGTTGTAATAGCATCGTGGTTTTTCCAACTCCACGAGCTCCTTTTATGCCAATCATTCGGACACCCCAGTTGATTTTTTCATACAAGAATCTCTTGTGTTTTAAAGATGTTCTTTCAATCTTTCGGCGATATGTTGCAATTAATGGCAGCAAGTCTTCCTGTGTCATATCTATTATTTTAGTTTGCAAAAATACATTTTTTTAAGATGAAAAAGCGAAAATAGATATTTTTTTCGCTTTTTAAAAAGTGAAAATGGATGTTTGGGCTAAAAAAAATGGGAAACTATAACTGTTTCCCATTTTCTATTCGTAAGAAAAAATCTTTATTTCTCTTTGATTTCTTTTTGCAAACGTTCGTTCAGCAGCGGAACGACTTTTGCAAAATCGCCGACGATACCGAGATCGGAAACACCGAAGATAGGTGCGTCTTTGTCTCGGTTGATGGCGATGATGAGGTCGGATTCTTCCATACCGGCGAGGTGCTGGATGGCTCCGGAGATACCGATGGCGAAATAGAGGTCCGGACGGACGGTTTTGCCCGTTTGTCCAACCTGAACGTCGTGAGGCATAACGCCGGCGTCAACCATAGAACGGGAGGAAGAAACTTGTGCGTTCAGTGTTTCTGCGAGGGCTCCCAATTTGTCGAAACCTTCTTTGCACCCGACGCCACGACCACCGGAGACCAGAATTTTGGCTTCGGTGATGTCTTTCTTACCCTTGTTTTCTTTCACCTTCTTGACGAGTTTTACGGCAAATTTGCTGGCGTCAAAAACAGGTTTGAACTCTACGATTTCACCCTTGCGTGAAGCATCGCGGGACATTTTCTGCATAACGCCCGGACGAACGGTTGACATCTGCGGACGGCGTTCGGTACACATAATGGTTGCCATCAGGTTGCCACCGAAAGCGGGACGTGTCATCATCAATTCCTTTTCTTCTGAGATTTCCAACTTGGTACAGTCAGCGGTAAGACCGGTAGCCAAACGAGCGGACAATCTCGGGCCTAAGTCGCGGCCGATGGTTGTTGCACCAAACAGAATGATGTTGGGCAAGAACTTGTCGGAAATCTGTGCAATGGCTTGGGAATATTGTTCGGTCAAATAGTCCTTCAGTTCGGGGCAGTCAGCGAAAACGACTTCGTCAGCACCGTACTCGATAAGGGTTTGACATTGGTTCTTGATGTTGTGGCCAAGGAAGATGGCAACGACTTTTTCGCCCAGGATTTGTGACAATTCGTGGGCCTTGCCGAGCAATTCGAGTCCAACGGGTTGAATGACGCCGTCTCTTTGCTCAACGAATACGAATATATTTTTATAGTTTGATTTATCCATAGTTGAACCTCCTTAAATGATGAATTTTTCTTTCAGTTTGGCGATAATGAGTTCGACGGCTTCTTCCGGGGTAACGTCATAAACGGCACCGGCAACCTTTTGCGGTTTGGTGAATGATTTTTTCACACGGGTAGGTGAACCATTGAGACCGAGTTTCATTTCTTCGACGTCAATCTTGTCGGCGTTCCAGATTTCAATTTCCTTGCTGTCGTATGCGTCAATAATACCTTTGACGGTCATATAGCGAGCTTTGAATGCGGAGGCCAAAACGGTGAGAAGGGCGGGCGTGTGGACTTCCAACATTTGGTAGCCATCTTCGTCTTCCTTTTTCACAGTCAGTTTGTCTTTTCCGTCGTATTCAACGCCGGCGACGTAAGAAATCATCGGAGTGTGAAGGTGTTCAGCGATTTGCGGACCCACTTGAGCGGTATCTCCGTCGATGGCCTGACGTCCGGTGATGACGAGGTCGTGTTCGATGTTACGGAGTGCGCCGGCGAGCGCGTTGGATGTTGCCAAGGTATCGGCACCGGCAAATTTGCGGTCGGTGAGGAGGATGGCACGGTCAGCGCCCATAGCCATAGCTTCACGGAGAATGGCTTCGGCCTGCGGAGGTCCCATCGTGATGACGGTGACGTGGGCACCGAATTGGTCTTTCAATTGGAGGGCCACTTCAAGGCCTCCCTTATCATCGGGATTCATAATGCTCGGAACGCCATCACGAATCAACGTACCGGTTGCGGGGTTGATTTTGATTTCGGTCGTATCCGGAACCTGTTTGATACAAACTACTATTTTCATATCTTTTTTTTAATTTTCAATTTTCAACTTTCAATTTGGATTAAGCGAACAATTTCGCGGCGATGACCATTCTTTGGACTTCGCTGGTGCCTTCGTAAATTTCAGTAATCTTGGCGTCGCGCATCATTCTTTCAACCGGATATTCGCGGGTGTAGCCGTAGCCACCGTGGAATTGAACTGCCTTGGTAGTTACTTCCATTGCGGTTTCAGCAGCAAATAGTTTTGCCATTGCGGCGTCAGCGGAGAAAGGAAGGTGCATATCTTTCTTATAAGAAGCGGAACGAACCAACAGACGAGCGGCTTGAACCTTGGTTTCAAGGTCGGCCATTTGGAACTGTGTGTTCTGGAATTTAGCGATGGATTTGCCAAACTGTTTACGTTCTTTGGTATATTTTACGGTTTCGTCGATGGCGCCTTGTGCGATGCCGAGTGCCTGTGAAGCGATACCGATACGGCCACCGTCCAAGGTCATCATAGCGATTTTGAAACCTTTACCGAGTTCGCCGAGAAGGTTTTCTTTCGGAACTTCGCAGTTTTCAAAAATCAATTCGCAGGTTGCGGAACCGCGGATACCCATCTTTTTCTCTTTTTTACCGATGCTGAATCCCTTGAATCCTTTTTCAACGATGAAAGCGGAAATGCCCTTCGTGCCTTTGGACTTGTCGGTCATAGCCATAACTACGAAAACGTGTGCTTCGCTGGCGTTGGTGATGAAAATCTTGGAACCGTTGAGAATCCATTTGTCACCGGCGTCAACAGCGGTCGTTTGCTGCATTGCTGCATCGGTACCAGCGTTGGGTTCGGTAAGACCAAATGCTCCAATCCATTCGCCAGAAGCGAGTTTCGGAACATACTGTTTTTTCTGTTCTTCCGTACCGTGCTCCATAATCGGGGCGATACACAGGGAGGTGTGAGCAGAAACAACGACACCGGTTGTAGCACATACGCGTGAAAGTTCTTCCACAGCCATAGAGTACATTTGGTTCGTTCCGCCTTGTCCGCCGTATTCAACGGGAACCGGAATGCCCATCACACCGAGTTTGCCGAGTTTTTTCACGGTTTCTGTCGGAAATTTCTCTTCTTCGTCAACTTCCGCTGCAAGCGGCTTGACTTCGTTCTCTGCAAATTCGCGAATCATCTGCAGGAACAATTCTTCTTTTTTTGATAAACTGAAATCCATTTCTTTTGTTTATTATGTTTTAATTTAGTGAGCAAAAAAAGGCACACAAGAAAGCACGTTTGTTTGCAGAAATAAATTCTTTAAAAAAACTTTGCATTTGTTTGTCCTATGTGATTTATTTGCATAAAGCGGCTGCAAAAGTAAGAAAAAAAAGTCAATGTTCTACCATCTTTTTAACCCTTTCAACCAACAAGAAAAAAGCGGATTCTGCAATGTGACACGCCCGTTCGCGAGTATGTCGATGTAATAAACTTATGTCAAATAAAACTATTTCAAATCATTTTATTTCAAATAAATCTGCCTTTCACACTTTTGTGTCCCCAACAAAAAAAAGTCGTGTCACTTCATTCATAGCAACACGACTTCTATTATTGAAATCCGGTACAACTATTTCCGGATGATGACCTTTTCGGTGAAACTCTGTCCGTCGCGGGTGCAGACCTTGACAAAATAGATGCCGTTGGTCAGGTCGCGAACGGAAATCTGTGTCGTTTCCTGTGTGGGAACCACTTTGTGAACAAGACTTCCAACCGCGGAATAGATGTGAATTTCTTTGATGTCGGAACCTTTGATGTTCAAAGTGCTGCTTGTCGGATTCGGGAAAATCTCGAATGCATTGGCCTTGTGGTCTTCTACGCCCGTGTTGAGTGAGCTGTTGACCGTGTTGGAAATTCCTGATTCGCCACCCGTGCAGATGGTCTTGACCGCGTATGAGTAGGTGACGCCGACAACAGCGCTGGCATCGGTGTATGAGTTCGTCGGGGTGGTTGCGATGGCATTTCCGTTACGATAGATGCGGTAGGCGATGGCATTTTCAATCGCATTCCAAGTAAGTCCAATCTGAGTGGAAGAAGCGGTGGCCGTCAGTCCCGTAGGAACATCGCAGGTTTCAACCGGCACGTCGCCAATGGTAACACAACTGGGCTCGGAAGCCGGTGACTCGATGGTTTCCGTACAGTTGTAAACAAGTGTATAACAGTAGGTTCCGTCTGGAACATTGTTGTCCGTGTAAGTTCCGCCGGTGAGGTTTTCGGCAATCAGTTCACCGTTTCTGTAAAGGTTGCAAGTTTGTCCTACGACGGATTGTCCGCTGATGACGATGTCATCCACACAGAAAATGTACTGGTCGTTGGAAACGCAATGGATGGCGACGTATTTGGCGTTGGCAGGAACCGTGTAAGTGTATTGTGTCCAAGTGGTTGTGGTAGTAGTGGCGCTGCTGTTCAGGTTGATGAAGTCGCTTGCGCTGTTACCGCTGGTGGAGTAGGCGGCATAGAATCGTTCGGTGGAATATTGGCTGGAGTAGGAGCGTGCATAGAACGAGAAGGTGAAAGGAAGGGTGAAGTTAAGTTCTGGACTGATCATCCAGTCGTCGTTTTGTGGATTGGAACCCCAGTAGCTACTGGAACGAGCGTAAGCGTCGGCGAAGTATTTGTCACCGGAGTGCGCTTCTACGATGCCGGAGCCGGTCATCTGTTCATCATCCAAAACGATGAAAGCCATCGGAGAACCGGCATTGGTGTAACTGACGTTTTGGAAAGTTCCGGTATTGGCACCGTCACCGTCGATGTAGGTCCAGCCGATGGTACCGGCGGAGTTGATGGTGCCGTAGGTGTGACCTTCGGCATCGTCGGTCAATGTGATTTCTGTTACGGTGGATTCGTCATCCCAACTGATGACGACATTGTTACCGTTAGCCGTAGCGGTGACTCCCGTTGGAGCGGTGCAGTCGCTGCCGAGTGCAGTAAGAGTGAATGTGCCGTTCCACGTATTGCCGCCGAGGGTGGCCGTCCAGCCCAAAGTGAAAATGTGTCCGGTGGTGACGGAGGCATCTACGGAAACTTGGAACTCGTTGTTCATTGCGGCGGTGCCGTTCAAGGCAGCCATAGGAGCAGCGTACCCCGTTCCGTCAATGATGGTGAGCAACGGATCATCGCAGGAAATGGTGACGGTGGCATATTCCGTAGTGGCAACGCCGCCGATATTGGCTACTGTGAGCGAAAGGAATGGCGTTTCGCCGGCATTGACAACGGCAGGCGTGTGGTCGGTGAGTGTGAGGTAAGGAACATTGCTGGCCGTGCAGTTGATCGTTTCGTAAATGGTAGTGGTGTTGAATGCGGTAACGACCAGGAGAGCTTCGCCCGGCGTAAGTCCGTGCGTGATGGAAACGTTTCCGGATGCATCCGTATAAGCACTGAAATAGTTGCCATTCTGTGAGATACAAACGAGCGCATCCTCCACCGGCGTCCCGTTGACCGTAACGGTCGTGGTAAAGGGAACGCCTTGCATCACGGCGCGGTTGGAAAGGGCGAGGGCATCCGGCTGTTTGGTTCTCAACTGCAAGGAAGCGTCTCCAAAAGTGGTCCACGTCTGGAAGGTTTCCAAATCGCTGGAAGTGCTGCTTTCGGTCAACCCGAGGTTGAAAGCGTTAACTACGATGGAGCCCCAGTGCGTACGTTGCTCGTTTGTGTTGATTCCGCTTTGTCCGGAATATTGGTTGTAATTAAAACCGCCGACCAGAATATCATAGAAATAGTCCTGACCACGCTGCGGAGGAGTCCACGGTTGATTGATGGTGGACATCAGGGTGACGACAGCGCCACCGTTTTCTTTTTTCAGCCACGCTTCAGCGAAACAGTCGCCGCCACTACGGTTGAACTTGCCGTTCACGCAAGCCACTGACACGATGAATGGAAGTTTGTCACCGTTGGTGGAAGAATTAACGTTGGTATTGCTGTAATTGGTTGTTACAAAATAAGTTTCATCGCCGTGTCCACAATATGCGATGGTGGAAGCGCCGGCATTGACGTGCGTAGCCAACGTGCTGGCACTGGCATTGTCACCATAGTTGCCGTTTTCAGTGTTGTAGGTGAATGGATCCAAACGTTCAGAATAAATACGTTGAACGTGGACGTAGTCGATTTCGTTATCGTCACCGCTGCCGCTACCTTCCGAAGAACCAATCCCGATGAAGGTTTCGCGCCAGTTGGCATCCATATTCGGATTCTTTTCATAGTTGATGGCCTTGTTCACCTGAACCAGTGCTTGGGCATTGGAACTGCACGAGAAACGTCCGATGGCGATGTCGGGATAGTTGTCGTTCCCGGCTACACATCCCATCTTCGGGTCGGTAGGAGCGGATTCTCCGTCCACACTGATGGTGTTTGATTTGATGTTGTCCCAGTCACCGAAAAGTTGTACATACATCAGATTGTTGTTGCTGCTGTAAGCAGTTGCGATGCTGCTTGCAACATTGGTGTTGTTGCTAACGACCTGTTTGGTCACGTTGTAGCCCATCTCTTTTTTCCACTGGATGTACGTGTCGGCGGCACTTTCGTAGGTGGAGGTGGTATAGACGAGAATGTCGCCTTTTTCACCTTGTGCGAGGGCGTCTCTATTGGGTTCGTAGTTCAAAAAGAGACTTTTGTACATAGCGACGGCCTCTCTGCAAGGACGTGCCGACGCATTTACCAACGGGTTGGTCGCCGCACTTGCGTTTTCTTCCAAAGTCACCGTAACCTGACGGAAGAAACGTACGGTGCGAGTCACGGGATTGTAATGGAACGGATAGAAATGAACCGTCGTACCACGAACGTCACGAACGATGAAAGGACTTTCCATTGTGACGATGTTTTCTTCCATTGACGGATAAAATTCGTTCTCAATGGATTCCGGATCAATATGGTAAGGAATCTCTTCCGGATTTTGGTTCCGATAAATCACGCCGCGAGAGGGAAGAATCGGATTGTCAACGGTGAATTCTACGACGTCTGAGACAAAAATGTGTGCCACCGAAACATTCTTGTCGGCAGGCAGTTGAATGGAGGCACTCACGTAGGGGAGTTCCGCCCATCCCTTCTTTTGGGAGACGGTGGAGGAAGCGAAATTGATTTTGCTGTACGTGGTGCCGTTCTTTACAACATCAACAACTTCAACGTTATTGATGGCAAATGAAATTTGATATTCTCCAGGATTGGGCTGGGCAAAAGAAGTCGTGTATGGCTTTTCTGCCAAGTGTTGAGAAAAATTGTTGGAGAAGGAGACAGGACTTTGCGCTTGTGAGATTAGTAGGAAAAATGCGCAAATCAGAGTGATGAAAAAACGTTTCATATTATTATTGTGTTTTGTTTTTCAAAAAGCGGGCAAAAGTACAACAAAATCTTCAATAATGATATGAAAAATTCAGAATTAAAATGGTGATTTTCAGTTTGTTGATAAAATACGGAAGATAAAAGTCTGTTTTTCGCTATCCCTATAGCAGCACCAAAGAGTTCCCCTCAAAAAATTCCACCCTTCTCCCCTTTACAAACTTTAAGAACTTTATAAACTTTACAAACTTTATAAACTTTATAAACTTTCCAAACTTTCCAAACCCGCCTATTCTTTCTGCAAATAATAGTCGCGCAGTTTTTCCATACGGCCTGCCGACTCGTGAAGTCCGCCGGGGCGATTGCGTACTACCCACAGCTTTTTGTGCCCGTGGATAACCTTTTCCAACTCCCGTGCCAGTTCTTTTCTCTTTTCGTATGGAATGGACAAGGTTTCGTAGTCGGAGACACTCAAACGCTCAATACCGAGGTGAATGCTGTGTTTTGCCAACGCACAGGCCTGTCTCAATTCGGCCATCACGATGGTATGGTCGGCGCACTGCGGGTTCGCTTTGTCCAAAATAGCGAGGGCGCTATCAATCTCTGTCTCACAACGTTTCAAGTTGGGAATGGTAAGTTCCTTCGTCTGGTAGTTGTACTTCATTTTCCACGGATAACGGTGCATCATCAGATGGAACGCGTTGGCCACACCTTCGGGAATCTTGGCATACGTATGGGCAAAACCGAGCTTGATGACGGCTTTTCCCACATTCCCCGTCGGGTCTTTGAACAAATATTGGTTCAGCAAAAACTCAATTCTGTCAATGACGGAGGTGTCGCAATTCCAAGCATAGCTGCAACCGACCATTATCGGGGCATAGCAAACCGAAAGTGGCTGCCAATGTCCGTGGTCGCCCCAGTTGGTTACCAGCATACCCGCCGCGCCGTGTTTTACGGCATTGATGGCGGCATTACGTAAATTGGTGAATGCGATGTCATTACGTCCTAAGATGGACCGCCACGTTGAGGTTCCGGGGCAGACGTAATAGCGAATGCCGGCTTTTTCAAACTTGGCCAATTTCTTATCAAAATTGTATTTGGAGTCATAACCCCATACCAATGCGGTCATATCTTTGGGAACGAATGGAATCAGACTGTCGTGGTCAAGGACGATATCGCCCCAGTACTGAGCTTTTTTGCCGTGTTTCCGAACCTCGTCGTTCAGTTTGAGAAGGAAGTTGAGATAGACACGGCCAACGCCGATGCTGTCACACATTTTCTTGGAATTTCCCAAGCCCAATTCCACGGTTTCATCACATCCGATATTGAAGTACTCACTATTGAAATTGGGGAGCAGTTCATCATAAAGCCCTTTTACCAGTTCAAAGGATTTCGGGTTGGTCGGGTCCAACGAGCTGCGGCTGTACGGTCCCCAAACGGTGGCGCAGTCGCTCCCGCAATCGGCCAACGGGAGGTAGGTATCGTAACGCAACCAATTTTCAAAATGTCCGAAAGAATTTTGATTCGGGACGAGGTCAATGAAACGGTCATTGCAATATTTTTGGAGGAGGGCGATTTCCTTGGGCGTCATCGGAGAAGCGTCAGCCCAAACCTCCTTGTGGTTTTTATAAGCGAACGTATGTTCCGTATATAATTGAAATTCATTGATTTTCCACGAAGCGAGAAGATCCACAATCTGATAAAGGGTTTTCATCGTCGGCACTTTGTTGCGACTGATGTCCAACATAAAACCGCGCCGTTGCAAAGCCGGCGAGTCGGAAATCAGCAATTCGGGGATGGCTCGTTTCTCAGCAAGGGCATACTCCACTAACTGGCGCAGTGTCTGCACTCCGTAAAACAGTGCTTCGTTGGTGCCGCCGACAATGGAAACCGACTGCCCCTTCACCAACAATTCGTATTCCTGGTGACGAAAACGAGGATCGACACGCATTGTAAAATTGACGATATGCTGTTCCGAATCGTGAAAACGGACATCTTTTTCCCAATTGTTTTTATTGAATTGAGAAAAGAAATTTTGCATTTGCAATAGCAATGGTTCTGAATAAATGATAGCATCATTTTGTTCAATATCAATGTGTTGCGGTGTTGGAATTAGATAGTTTTTCAAGTCTGCCGCGGATGCTGAAATCACGAATGCTGTCAGAACGAGCATTACAAAAAATCGTTTCATAGTGATAAACTTTTGATTAAGGTTAATGGGTCGCAAAGGTACATTATTTTTTGAAAAATTGCGTAAGTTTGCGCCCGCTAACATTTTAACAGTATGGTGAACGATTTTGATATTAAAACTAAAATCAGTCAGTTTTCTTCTTTCTCAGATTTTGCAGATGCTTTCCAGCTCAATGCCAACGACTTGGTTATCACACGGGCTTCCATTTACGAACCTTTCATTCAAAAGCTTCATCTGGACTGCCATTTCATTTTGCAGAACCAATATGGCAATGGCGAACCCTCCGACGAAATGATGAACCGAATGTTGCGTGATTTGCAAGGTGTTCGCTACGACCGTGTCATCGCTATTGGCGGCGGCACGGTGATTGACATCGCTAAGATTTTTGTAATCAAAGATATACAAAATGCAACGGACGCCTTCGAACGCAACATTCCCATTGTAAAGGCGAAGCAGTTGGTTGTACTTCCCACCACTTGCGGAACCGGCAGTGAAGTCACTAACATTTCCATTGCTGAAATCAAAGCCCGTCACACCAAGATGGGTCTGGCTGACGACGCACTTTTGCCCGACCACGCCGTACTTATTCCGCAACTGATGGAAAATCTTCCTTTTAAGTTCTTCGTTTTCAGTGCCATTGACGCGCTCATCCACGCAACAGAATCGTACGTTTCGCCCAAAGCTACCGCTTTCACCCGTCTTTTTTCAAAAGAGGCCATCCACATTATTTTAGATGTTTTCAAAGCCGTTGCAGAAAATGGCAGCGAGTTCCGTCATCAGCGATTGGCGGATATGTTGTTAGCCGCCAATTATGCCGGAATCGCTTTCGGGAAAGCGGGTGTTGGTGCCGTCCACGCGCTTTCGTATCCGTTGGGCGCCAACTATCACGTGCCGCACGGAGAATCCAACTACCAATTTTTCATTGAGGTTTTCAAACTCTATAATGAAAAACAGCCGACCGGATGTATTCAGGAGGTGAATCGTATGTTGGAAAAAGAATTGCAGATTGACGCCCACGGGGATTATCGACTTCTTTATGAAAAATTGTCTGCACTTTTAAGTCACCTCATCCAACGCAAACCACTTCACGAATACGGAATGCAACGTGAGGAAATTGCCACTTTCGCCAACAACATAATCGTATCGCAACAGCGGCTGCTGAAAAACAACTACATTCCTCTGACGGAGGAGGAAATCAGAAAAATTTACGACAGGTTGTTTTAACGATGTAGAGGACGTCATTTCCGATTATCGCGCAACATTTAGAAAACGATATTTTGTGACTTTTTAATTTGCAAAACTTGTAAAATCGGTCGTTTTTTCTTGAATTTAACTAATGATTTAAAAACAATCAGTAGGACCACCACAATGTAACGGCCCTACATTGATGCCTAAAATTCTTCTTTTGTACGGCATTGCACAATTTTATCAAATTGCATATATGTTATTTAATAAAAAAAAGAATATATTATATTATTGTTAATATTGAAAAACAAACTAGCATATGGTTGTTGATAATTCTATGCAAAGAAAAATTAAATCTTATTAACGATTCCCTATTTTGTGGCTTTGAAAGTTAGCAGATTCTGCAAGAAATATTCATCAAATACCACATAAATGACACGTAAGTTTTTGTGTTTCTTTTCAACGGTTTTCATTTGTTTTCTTTGTTTTACAACTTCTGCACAAGGCACGGTGACGCGCTCGTTCACATCGACCAGCACGACTCCGCAAGGGCTCGCCTCGTCCGTGGGACAGCCTTTCAACCAGCACGTCCCCTCGGTTTCGGAAGGCCTTCTGCAAGGTTACACGACCGTTTCCTACGATACGCTGCTGCTGCTGCAGGAGGAGATGGGAAGCTACACGCCCGGCGTGAACGAGGTCGACACGCTCACCCCCGAAGGATACGATGAGAC
The DNA here is from genome assembly GCA_002314795.1 of Bacteroidales bacterium UBA1756. Lineage (GTDB taxonomy): Bacteria > Bacteroidota > Bacteroidia > Bacteroidales > WCHB1-69 > UBA1756. Next base: position 38,627 of record DCHI01000007.1, read on the forward strand.
CATCTATCGCTATGTCTATCAGATGACCTGTCAGGGTGACGTCGTGCACACGATGACGCAGCCCGGTGTGCCGACCTATTCGGTGACGCTTTCGGAACCGGAGATTCTTCCCGTCGGCTCCGTCTTCCCGTACGGACCGGTGACACTGCTCCTGGACCGTTCCAACCCCTACGACTATCCCGTCGGTGTGACGACGGAAGCCGTCTGGACGGCATCGGTTGCGGCACAGGACAAGGAGTGCCGTCCGAAGGTCACCATTCACCATTTCGACTGTCCGACCAATTACCCGCTGGTTTATGACTACGACGGAAACCTGTATCCGGTTGTGAACCTCGGCTACTACTGCTGGACGGCGAAGAATATGCGGACGCGCCACTACACGGACGGTTCCGTTGTCGCGAACGTGATGACCTATCCGTCGCAGTACGCGCCTGCCGGAACGGATGTGGAGGAAACGTTCGGTAATCTTTACACGTGGGACGCCGCCACCGGCTACAATATCTCCGGCACGCAGATGCAGGGCGTCTGCCCGAACGGCTGGCACGTTCCAACAAGGACGGAAACGGAGTACCTCTTGGCCAATTTCGATGCTAAACAGCTGATGTCCGCCGATACACAAATCCGCTGGATTCCTCAGAACGGCACGGACGACTACGGTTTCGCATTCTTCCCGGCGGGCTACTACAATCCGGGCCTCAACCGCTACGAGTCAATGTACGTGCGCGCCTACTTCTGGACGACGGAAACGGAGGGAAGCACCATCGCCTACGCGTGCGAGTTCGGTTCTGCGTGCGGCACCATCGCCATCGTGCCCGCCGAACGCAGTTCCGGTTTTAGCGTGCGGTGCGTTTCAAACTATTAATAATGAATAATTTATAACATTTCCATAAGATTCCAATTTTTAAGTTGCAAGTCAATAATCTAAACCAAATATCTATGAAAAAAACAATCCTGTTATTAACCATCATTTTTGCGTCTCTTGTGGCGGTCTTCGCGCAGACGACGCCAACGTTCCCTTACACGGCCGTGGTACGGAATGCGAACAACCGTCTCGTGCAGGACTCCACGTTCCTCGTCACCGTCCAGGTCTTTGAGAATACGGTCGAAAGGTACAGCGAAACGCGCCTTGTGACGACCGACCAGAACGGTCTCGTCTCGTTCAACATCGGAAGCGTGGAGACGGGAGTCTATCCGTCGGGGTCTCTGAACGACGTGACGGACTGGAGCAAGGTGAGCTTCACGCAGACGTTTCATCTGGCCTCCGGTGATGTGGTCGTGACCGACTCCGTGCATCCCGTTCCGTACGCGCTTCAGGTTGCCAACGCTACCGGCGACTATGTTACCATTGGCACCGACCAGACGATTACGGGAGACAAGACCTTCGAAGGGAATAACGACTTTACGGGCGTTACCGATTTGACAGAAGGTGTCACCAAGGTGGCTTCCGCTTTTGAAAGTACGGTCTATTTCGATACCAACTTGGTGGTGAACGTCTCCGACCTGTTAGCCGTTTACGATACGTTGATGAGCAAGATTGCCGACTTGCAGAGACAAATCGACTCTTTGAAAGGAGCAGGTCCGACTCCTCCTGGTCCGACTCCCACGGCAGAACTTACCATTGATCCCAGCACTTCCGATCCGAAACTATGCGGCGCTTCCACTCAGATTTTGTGCACCGCTATTCTTACGGGGGATGAAGCAGATTCTTACGAGTGGAGTGTATCCGGAACGGGTGCCACCGGCTCCAGTACAACCAATACGCTTACGGTAGAGGTGACTTCGGTTGGAGAGGTAACTGTGACGTGCGCAGCTTTGGACGCTCTGTCTCTCCCCTTGGCTTCCGACACTATCACTATTGTTGTAACGGCGGGAGGAAGCACGCCCGCGACACTGTTATTTTGTGAAAACTGGACGATGGGTTCCGTCACGGTTAAAGAGAGTAATTGCAGTACGTTGCAGTGGGTGAACAATGAGGATCCGACCATCGTGGTTTCATCTTCAGGAGTTACAGGTACTGTCTTTTCCGTCAGTTCCTCCGCTCCCGCCGGTGTCTATACGGTTAGGGGCACGAATACGGATGGTTGCACTGTTTCGCGGACGGCCACGTTGGGAAAAGCCACGGCGCACCCGTGTACGGTCTCCTCGCTGAGAGAGGGAGTCTATAATTCGTGGACTGACACGTGGTACAACCACGAATTTGGTGAAGGCACTCGTTTGGATGCCGTTTCCGACCACGAAGGCAATGTGTATAGGGTGGTGCAAATCGGTTCACAATGCTGGTTGGCAGAGAATATGCGTGCAACGACCACGCCGAATGGTACCAATATATTGATTTATGATAATGATTATTCCCTTACAGAACCATACGCTTACTATTATGACAATAATCCAGTTAATGCGAACAAATATGGGTGCCTGTACAACTACCCGGCAGCAATGATCCAAGGCATTTGTCCGAAGGGGTGGCACGTACCAAATGACCCAGAATGGACCACGATGGAAACTGAAGTGGGCGTTTCACACGACTACAATGTGGGTACGGGTGCGGGTAAGTTAATCGGCGGGTGCGACTGGGCACCCATTGTCTTCGAGGCACCAACCGCTCCTGGCAACTATTCCTATTCAGAACGTAATTCCAGCGGTTTCTTCGCACTTCCTGCTGGCTCATTCCGCGGGAATTTGTTCGCTGGGATCGGCCGCGAAACCGGCTTTTGGACTTCTACGGCTCAAACTGATGAATACGCCAATTATCGCTTTTTCTTATTTAATTCACAATACATAGAACACGCCAATGTACCTTATTTTCGCGGTTATTCTGTCCGTTGCGTTCGCGATTAATTGGATGGTGAGCAGTGAACTGTGATTGGTGATCTGGTATTTACTATAAAGTGGGCTTCGTCTGAAAGGCGGGGCCCTTTTTTTTTGATGGGTTTGTAAAGTTTATAAAGTTTGTAAAGTTTATAAAGTTTGTAAGGTAGGGACGTCACATTGTGGCGTCCGATAAGCGTCACATCGTGGCGTCCGATAAGCGTCACATTGCAGTGTCTTCCCCGTTGTTACTGCCGAAGCACCTTGATCGCCTCCGACCAACCATTTGTCCCTTTCACCGACAACAGATACAGTCCAGTTGCCCATTTTTCAGTATTGACGACCGCTTCTTGTGAAATGGTCTTATTATAAACCACTTTGCCAGACATATCGAAGACGACAATGTCTTTCGTATCGGTGGCGGCATTACGGATGCTGAACTGGTCGTGACAAGGATTCGGATAGACGGAAATGTCACCCAATAATTGGCTTCCCAAAATGCTGACGGTGGTGTCACGGTTTTCAAGATAGACACGGTAAAAATCGGGAATGCCATAGCCCATCACGGTGTCTGGAGCAGAGAATATGTGACCGGCTTCCCGAATCATCTGCATAATTTCTAAAGAACTGTACTGGGGAAGTGCCTGCCATAAACACGCAGCCAAACCCGCTAAACACGGCGTGGCAGCCGATGTCCCGTCAATGGGGTCAATATAAGTGAAAAGAAGGTCTCCTGACGGAAGGGGAAGTGTAAGTACATTGACCGCCTGACACTGACTTCCTACGGAAGCGACATCCGGTTTGACGCGGCCATCAGAGCTCGGGCCGACACTTGAAAAGGTGGCGGGGATACTGTCAACGCCCACGGCGCCTACCGCCAAGATGTCTTCCGCATCAGCGGGACGGGAAATGCGGTGCCAGGCAGCATCTCCTTCATTGCCAGCCGCCACACAAACTACCATTCCCTTGTGCGCGGCCAACGTGGCGGCACGGGAAGCCAAACTCGTGTGTCCATCCAATGAACTGTATTCAATGGTCGTGTCGGAATTGTCAAATAACGTGTACCCTAAGGATGCCGTGAGCACATCCGTTCCCAAACTGTCAGCGAGCTCCGCTCCAGCTACCCAAAAATCCTCTTCCATAAGTTGCTCGTTTTCAGAAATTTCGGTACGAATAAATACGGCGTTTGCATTGGGTGCCGTGCCTACAAAATTCAACGGCAGATTGTCCAACGCACTAATCATATTGATGTTGCTAAAAATAACGGAAGCGCAACTTGTTCCGTGCGAATTGCCGCTATAGATATCGCTTTGGCCGGGTACGAAATTGTAGGTTCCCAAAATCTGGTTGTTTTCGTAAAGGTTGGCAAAATATTCGCTGCGGTTGAAACTCAGCCACCCTGCGTCCAACATCGCAATCAACATTCCGTCGCCTTTATATCCTTCATTATGAAGAAGATGTCCATTGTGAATGGCGATTTGCGGAAACGCGACCCCGTACTGCAATGAATCGGTAGTTGGTTCCAAAACGTCACCGGGGATGTCAATATCTATCGTATCCGACTGCTCACTGATATCTGCAAGATAGCCGACGGGGACGAGGCTGTCCACGAAATCAAGTTGTCCGATGGCCGAAAGGGCTGTTGTTTCGGGGCATCGCACCACCACCGTATTGAACCAGCGGGAAGTCGCCATCACAAGCACGCTGTCGCCGGTTTGGCGAATGGCTTGAACGTACGCCGGATTGACGGGCAAGTCCTCTTCCGTGATCCGGATGTCGAAACGGGCTCGCTTGGCGATGGCTCTATCGGACAAAAAGTCCTGTGGATTATTAATGGAATAGGGCGTATTCGCTTTATCGTGAAGGTAGATGCGGTAACAATTCACCTGTGCTTTTCCCAACAGCAAGCAAGTAGCAAAAAGCAAAAACAAGGAGAGTTTTTTCATAGAATAATTGATTATTTTGTAAAAAATATTGCTTAAGAAATTGAATTATGAGACTTCGCTGATGCATTTATTTCTAATCAGAATCCTAAAATAGGGATAGTGACCATTGATTGACAAATCTTTTCCGTCATCTCCTTTTCGAAATCTTACAATTTCAAATTGATGAGGATTATATTTGTGGAGAAATGTGAGAGGAACTCCCATCATACCGTGATAATCTTTAGGAATATCTTGCGTTTTACTCACGTTAATACCATCGCAATTATCATATTGCGGATAAAGTGCTTCGTTTCCTTTATAGTACTTGGTAAGTACAATAAAGTTATTCCGTTGTGATGTTTCTAAATTAGTGAGCCAAAGACAATTATTGGTTGAAACGATATTATTCCCGTTCTCGTCTTTGTGAACTTCCGTTCCATATAAATCGTAATGCTCAGGGACGATAAAGCCAGAAATCCCTCTTCCCAAATTCACTCCTAACCAGGCTTTGTTCTGTTGAATCAAATCGAAAATTTCCTTGTAAGTAATCGAATTAATATTGCCAATGATCAAGAATTGCTTATTGTATTTTACGAGCTGTGCAACAAATTCACGAAATAACGAAAAGGGGGGATTTGTAACAACAATATCAGCTTGTTTTAATAATTCAACACTTTCAGAACTTCTAAAATCGCCATCTCCTTTAAAATAGGATATTTCCAAAGTTTTTTTATCATTTTCTCCTGAATACTCACAAAAGAAACCATTTTCACGTTCCGAAGAGTTGAACAAATCAAATTCGGACTCTTTATAGCAAGCAGCAATCAATTTTTTCAATCCTAAAGAATGAAAATTATCTACAAAATATTTAAAGAAATTGCTCACAAACGGGTCGTCACAGTTACAATACACAACTTTTCCTTTGAAATGGGAGGTATAGTGTTGTAATTCTCGTTCAATATCAGGAAGTAGCGTGTAGAATTCATCACTTTTAGATTTCCTTGCCTTTTGCAATAGTTGGTTTGTCGCTTTTCTTGCCATAACAATTGCTATTTTGTGTGTGTTAGTTGTTTAAACAAATCGCTTCCTAATGTTTTGAGAGAGGTTTCTGATATTTCCATCATAATATCAAACATCATTTGGGGATTCCAATTATTCCCATTTCCAGGTGTAAATATGGAGGCCGCTTGCAGCATTATTGTTTTGTCTTTCGGTTTTACATACTTGTTTTCACAAAGGTTAGTATTTATTGGCATTCCATAATTTGCTGCTGTCAATCTGTCCAATCTGTTCAATAGTCCAGAATTATACTCAAGCGTTACCACTCTTCCATCAGGGCGGGCTACGGAAATCGTTTCTGTTAAAAAGTTCGTCCCCTCAAGAAATAATACGTATGGGAAATGTGATTCTGCCAACATATAATTGGCAATTTCTGAAATGTTTTTATGTGCTCTCTCAATGGCATTTCCTGCTGCCATTAAATCTTGATCCTTGTTTTTACCAACAAGTTCTCCTTTTTTTATGTTTTCAATATCCTTTCCTTGATGTTTCGCTTCAGAAACGAGAACAACTCTCCAATTCCCATTATCGTCTTTTACCTCAATAATTCCTCCGTCAGGGATTATACTTGAGTGGGTGACATAGAGAGTTTGGCCTAAATAGGGATCGATACTATTTAAAACTTCGTTAATCTCTTTTTTATCAATGCTTTTTCTACAGCGGAATTCCAATTGCGGATATTTTTGCTGCAACGTATCTTTAACAATGATTGAAATTTCACCTACAGTAATATCGTGCTTTTTAGCTTCTTCTCCAAAAATACCGACAACACCTTTACTTTCTTTATGTTGTTTTGTTAATCTTGCTGATTGGTTTTTCTTAGTCATAAAGCGATTGTTTATAATCAAAAGAGATACTCTCTTCCCGCATTTCCTTTCCTTACTCAAAAAATCTCAAACTATCAATCTGCTTGAGGAATTTGTCAATGTAGTCCCACGACGTTTGGCTCCATCTGAAACCGAGGCGCAGCAACATCTGCAAAGTGTAACGATTGTCCGCGCCAATCATCTGCACGTAGTCGCTCTCCTTCTTGCCTTCGTACGCTAACATAGCCGATAGCTTTTCCTGCTTGCTTTCGTCGGCTTTCGCTTGGTTCAGAATATCCACAAAATCAGCATCTTCCACCAAATGAATGGTCTTGCCAATCGTTCCCATCTCGTGCAAAACATCACCCAACATTTGATGGTGACTGTTGTACGGATGGAAAACGGTGCAGCACGCCGGCGTCTGCGCTAACAGACAGATGGCTTCGGACGTTTCGTCAATCGGCGAAAATTCAACCGGTGACTGATACGCGGAGTAGGGCAACGCTCCCAACATCTGGTAGATACGCAACCGCCCCATAAAACTGTTCGTCTTGACATTAATCTGGAACTCACCGTCCTCCGAACGCGCCGAAAGGTTGCCAACACGCATAATTTTTCCATCCAGTCCCCGATTGGCAACTGCATCCAACAAACAACGCTCGCCCATAATCTTGGAATGAATGTATTGATTGTGAATCCGTTGTCCGAGGAAAAGCATTTGTTCGGTGTAGGCAGATATGGCCGGTTCACCATTGACCGCCGCGCCCGCCACCGAATAGGTACTAATCTGGATAAGACGTGCTTTCTGACTGATACAGAAATCGATACAGTTTTTGACGCCGCCCACGTTCACATCCTCGATTTCGGTTCCTTGTGAAAAATGCTTCACAATAGCCGCACAGTTGATAACCGTATGGATGGGTGCCGTAATGTTGATGGGAGCAGTGACATCGCCTTCGATGACAAACACCCGCTTCCCAAATTCTTCAGCATAGTTCTTTTCAAAATAGTAGAAAACCATCTGACGCAGACGCTCCTCAGCCGAAATGCCTCGTTTCGAACGCAACAAACAGTAAATCTTGGAGTCAGGATATTTTTCCATCAGACAACGGAAAACGTGAATGCCTAAAAAGCCCGTCGCACCCGTCAGTAACACATTTCCTAATGGCCGTTCTGCCAAGCGGTCGGCAACGGCTTGCGCCTGTTCCAATGTGTTTTCTTGCAACTGCTTGTTGATGGCCGTGTAGTCGAAATCGCGGATGTCCGCGTCCGGATCCGTCTGCGAATCGGTTCCCGTTCCTACCAATTTGGCCAACTGCCGCGGTGTCGGATTCGCAAAAACGTCCGCGTAGGTGACGGAATAGCCCGCCTTTTGCGCCACAATTACCACGCGCATCACCACCAACGAAGTTCCGCCCAACTCGAAGAAGGAGTCGGTGGCTCCCACTTTGTCAAGATTCAGAATTTCGGCAAAGGTGTTGGCAAAGAATTTTTCCGTCGGATTGGCGGGCTCCACATAGTCGCCACCAGCTTGTGCCAACTTGGGGTCCGGAAGATGACGGAAATCGATTTTCCCGTTCGGCGTTATCGGAAACGCATCCATTTGCAAATAAGCCGTCGGAACCATATAAGCGGTGAGTGTGTGACCGATGTTTTTTTTCATATCGTTGATATCAATCTCGTGCTCAGCAACATAGTATGCGCTGAGGTGGTCGCGTCCTTGCAAGTTGCAAATTTTCACCAACACATTTTTCACCCCTTCCACCTGCGAAATAGCACTTTCAACCTCCCCGAGTTCAATACGAAGTCCACGCAGTTTCACCTGATTGTCGGTTCGGCCCAAGATTTCCACCTCTCCGTTCGGAAGCCAACGGGCGTAGTCACCCGTTTTAAAGGCACGCATTCCGCGGTAGGTGATGAATTTTTCGGCTGTTTTTTCCGGCAGATTATTGTAACCTTGCGTTACGCCTTCGCCGCCCACACAAAGTTCGCCCGTCACACCGATAGGAAGTTCATTGTTGTCTTTGTCAATAATCCATTCCGTATAATTCGGAATCGGTTTTCCAACCGTCAACACTTTGGCATTCTGCAAATTAACGGAATTACAACCGATGGAAATTTCGGTTGGTCCATAGCCGTTGAGAATCACACAATGGTTGTTGATCTTTCTTATTTTTTCTAAAAGAATTTCAGAAAATTTTTCACCACCTTGAAGAATGCATTTGAAATTCGGCATAATTGCCATAAATTCAGGAAGTTCCATATATTGCAACATTCTGGAACTGGTACAACCGAAATAATCGGCCTTCGTGCGCGTAAGCAAACTGGTCAGAAGGATGGGGTCTTTCGATTCCTCCTCATTTGAGAAAACAAACGTGCGCCCATTGAAAAGCGTCATTCCATATTCAAAAATGGAGGCGTCAAAGGAGATGGTGGCGACGCAGCAGATACGCTCGCACTCTTCCATCATTATGCGCATCGGATGCTGCGGGCTGGAGGTCACGAATGTGGTGATGTTGCGGTGAGCCACCCGTACGCCCTTCGGACGACCCGTACTTCCGGACGTATAAATATAGTACGCCAAGTCGTCCATCGTCACCTCGACGGCGGGCTGCTTTTCATCGGTTTCGGACAGCAAGTCAACGATGTCGATTCCCCGTTCTCCGTATTGCGCCACCAAATCATTGGTAGTCACCACGTATGGCGCCGCCGAATCTTCGGCAATGAGTTGGATTCGTTCGGTCGGGTATTCCGGGTCGCACGGAATGAAGGCGCCACCCGCTTTCATAATACCGAAAATGCAAGCGATGGTCGTGCTTCTTCGTGGCAACAAAACAACGACGGCGTCTCCTTTTTTCAAACCCCGTTTCACCAACGCATTGCCAATACGATTTGCCAATTTATCAAACTCACTATATGTCAATGTGTTATCTGTGGCAATAACGGCTAATTGGTCGGGAGTTGCTTTCGCCCATTTTTCCATTCCCCCGTGGAACAAACGAATGGGAAGCGGTGCCGTACCGATGCAATTCATCGATTCCACCTCTGCTTTTTGTCTGTCAGAAAGAATGGAAATCGAAGATATTTTGGTCTCCGGATTATTTATCATATTGATAATCACCTGATTCAAGGATTCCAACATCCGGTTCATCATTTCGGAAGAGTAGAGAGCGTCGTTGTACGAAGCTACTAATGAAATCTTTCCTTCTTTTTCTTCTACCAAAATCGTAACCTTGAACTTCGGTGCGGAAAGTTCCAACTCTTCCATCGTAATTTCTTGATTATCAACGATGAAATGATCAATCACACCGACTTCGTAAACAAATACCAATTCTGGATTCAGGCTGAATTTGTTGGAAATTTTGGCAAACGGATAACTCTCGTTTTCAAGCGTTTTGTTGAAATTGGCCGCCACGTCGTGTATGTAGTCGGTAACACTTTTATCCGTTATGTGCGAAACCAAGGCCAACGTATTGACGAACATACCGACCGTATCCGCGATTTTCACATTGCCGCGTCCGGAGGAAACGGTGCACAAGCAAACGTCTTTCGTATTTCCGTAACGAGCCGCAATATACTCAATAGCAGAAAGATAGACAGCCGCCGGTGTAACACCCAACTTCTTTGCAAAAGCTTCAACCGCAGGGTGATTGACGGGAAGAATGGCCTCCGCCGGTTTTCCTTCCTGCTCTTTTCCGTGCAAGTCCGCGGGGAAAGATGTCCCCTCATCAATAGAAGAAAGTTGCTCGTTGAAATAGGTCTCCGCCTCCGAATTGTCCGCCTTCTGTTCTTCTTTTGCATACTCAAAGAACGTGCAACTTTCGGGGGTAATTTCTTTATTTTCAAGAATATCGCATACTTGATGCAAAAACAGACTCACCGAACTTCCGTCCATTGCCAAATGATGACCGTCCATCAGCAGGGTGCTGCCACAAATCACGGCACGGGAAAGCGGGCCGTTCAGCAAATCAAAAGGTTGCACGAAGGTTGCTTTCACCTCTTCAATATTCTTGTCTGAAATGGTCACCGCGGCTTGCGTGTCAGGAGCGACCACTTGAACGGGCGGATCGACGGTGTTGTCGAAATGGGCCAACAGCAACGGATGCATCATTATCACTTTTTCCACCGCGGTTTTCAGCTGTTCCGACGAAACCGAGTTCGGAAAGTTGACGAGGAAAGGAACGTTATACGCTGTTGATTCCATATTCTTCATACATTCGTAGAAGACGCCCAATTGTGCATTTGACAAAGGTGCTGACAGCGTGGCATCGGTATTTTTCTGTTCTTCAACCGGTGATTCTTCAACCGTTTTTTTATCGGTTAAAAGATTTTCAAGTATCAGATTTTCAATAGATTGAAGAGTAGCCGACTTGGTTAGTTCCTTATTGGAAATAGAAATGCCGTAGCGTTTATAAAGTTCGGTCGCCAATTTGATGCTGCTGATGGAGGTCAGTCCGATGTAAGTCAACGGGGTGGTGATGGGGAAATGGCTGCAGTTCGTGAGCTTGCCAATCATCTCCATCAGTTCCTCTTCCAAACGATTGAGCGGTGCGGCGGGTGCGTCCGTCTCGTTCACTTCTTCCGTCTGAATTTCGGGTTTGGGCAACCGTTTTTTGTCAACCTTGCCGTTCACGTTCAACGGAATTTCATCAATCTGCATTGAGACGGCAGGAACCATATACGGCGGTTTCTGTTCTAAAATAAAATTATTAAGTAACTTTATATCAATCTTTTTGGAAGAAACGAAATAGGCAGCGATGGCCTTTCCACCTGCTTCCAAGTCAAAGGCCTGCACCGTAACGTTTTCAATATCGGGGAAGTCGCGGATGACGGCTTCCACCTCTTTCAATTCGATACGGAACCCGCGGATTTTCACTTGTCCGTCTTTACGTCCGATGAACTCGATGGCTCCGTCTTCGCGATAGCGCACGATGTCGCCGCTGCGGTAAGCCCTTGCAAAATCGGGATTGCCGTCTGTGAACGGATTTTCAACAAAAGCGGCTGCCGTTTTTTCGGGAAGTTTCAGATATCCTTTCGCTTCTTGCGAGCTGGAAATCCACAATTCGCCTATCGCGCCCATCGGAACTCGTTGTAAATCTTTATTAACCACATACAAACGAGAACTTTGTGAAGCAAATCCAATCGGAATGTTTTTCTCGTTCTTGCACACATCGTACGAAGCAACGTAAGCCAATGATTCCGTCGGGCCATAGCCGTTGATAAAACGGTAACGCGGCGGGTCCATACTCACCAACTTTTCACCCCCCACGAAAAGCACCTTCAATGAAGGGATGTCGGGAAAATTGTTGGCCATTTGCGTTCCCACTTGGGTGGTCATAAAGGCGTGCGTAATTTGCTCATTGACAAAGTAATCGTGCAATGCCACCAAGTCGTAGCGAATCTCTTCACTGACAATGTGCAAAGAAGCGCCGGTCGTCATTGCGGCCCACAAATCCATCAAGTAGGCATCAAATCCGTATGAAGCGTAGGCTGCAATACGACAATGAGCATCTATCTGTTGGTCAGCAGTATGTGCCAGCGACAGCGCCAAAATATTGCGATAGGTCAGCATAACGCCTTTCGGGGTTCCTGTCGTGCCGGAAGTGTAAAGCAGCGCAAAAACATCGTTCAGGTCAACGTTTACCTTTGAGGTTTTTTCGTTTCCTTGAATATCATTTATTGTATTGATAGTCAATGTTTCACCAACGTACTCATCCACCATTCCACGAAAATCGTCGGGACAGATGAGGAGTTGCGCTTCTGCATCGGCAATCATAAAATTGAGACGTTCCTTCGGGTAACTGGAGTCGAGCGGTTGGTAGGTACAGCCGGCTTTCACGATGGCAACGGGCACGACGAGCATCAGTTCGTTGCGGGGCACGATGAAACTCACCACGGGCAATGTTCCGTTCGTACGGGAAACTTTCTGCTGGATGGATGCCGCCAAACGGTCCGTAAATTCGCCTATCTGCTTGTATGTAAATCTTTTATTTTCAAAAACGCAGCACTCGTTATTCGGATACTTTTCAACATTTGCATTAAAAAAGTCGATAACGGTTTTGTCAAGCGGGTAGGGCATTGGTTTTTCCGGGTTGCGTTCATCTAACCACTGGAGTTGTTTTTCAGAAGAAGCTGCCAATTGGCCAATGGTTTCGGCAGTCGCCATCGAATTGAGAATGGCGGCGTAGGCATCGGCCATTTCTGCCACCATTTCCGTTGAGTAGAGGGCGCTTTGATAACTTATTCTCAAATTATAATCACTGGATTCCGTGGCATCGGGGGTAACCAAAAGTTGGCCGTCGAGTGTAATGCCGGGCCGCGCGATACGCAAATCCTGCCCCTTGATTTGGAGGCCGCCGGCGGTGAAATCAAAAACGGTGGTAGGCACGATGCGTCCGTGGTAGGCAAAAATGATGTCGCTACGCAGGTTCAGGTCTTGGTGAATATCGGAAAACGAGTAAACGCTTTTTTCGCGGGTAGCTTTCTGCTGTTCGACGATGGAAAGCAGCCAGTCGCTCACCTTTCTGGACGAAGGCATTTCCATAAAAACGGGCATCGTATGCACCATCATCGTCATAGCTTGGCGGGTACGTTTGTCGGTACGGCCGGTGTAAATATTTGCAAAAAACGCTTTGTCTTCGGCGGTGAAATTGGCTAAAAGCTTTCCCCAAGCCGCTTGAAAAACGGCACCTTCTTTCACATTGAATTTTGAACTAATGGTTTCCAGTGTGGCCAATTTAACGGGAATTTGAAAATTCGTTTCCACCAAACCGCGGTTATTGTCGGCTCTATCGATGTTGGAAGGGATGGGCATCGAGTCGGTTTCTTCTGCGTTGGCAAATTCCTTAAGATACCATTCTCGTTGGCTTTTCCACTCGTCGCTTTGTCGGAGTTCCCATTCTTCGTTGGCGATTTCGGCGCCATCGATAATTTCGCCCAAGGCCGTGCCTTCGTCGTAGGCGCGACCCATTTCCGACATCAGTACAGACCAACAGCTGCCATCCACGATGATGTGGTGAAAATCGAGGTAGAGATAATTGACGGAGGGGGTTTTATAAATTTCCATACGGAAAAGACGATCGTGCATCAAATCCATCGTACGGCAGAAGGTGGGACGCGCCTCGTCAATACTTTTAACTTCTTGAATTTCAACAATATCGTCTGAAAACGTGCCGGGGTCCATCAGCAGAACATCGTCTTGCAAAACGATTTTAGACAAGATGTACGGATGAGCTTTGATGAACAATTCCAGGGCGTTTTTTATTCTATTAACATCAATAGAATCAGGTAATTCGTATAAAACCGGGACTTGATAGTTGCCGTCGTTTTCTTCCAAATTCTGGCAGGCATAAAAGATGCCGAGTTGTGATTGTGAGAGTGGTGACATTATATTTTACTTGTTTTTGTTTATTTTATTGAGGTCCGTATCTAATTGCTTAATGCTTTCAAAATGTTCAATTTCCCGTTCTGCGGTTTTGTATTTATTATACTCAATCATTGCCTTTTCCATTGCCATTTGATGTGATATTTTTCCGGCATCTTCCAAAATCGATTTTTTGTTCATAGATAGAACCATTTTCAATCGTTCAATCCAATCATTCATATACATTGGAGTATGTGATAAAGCTTGTGCTTCAGCAAATGCAAGAAATTGTTCAACAATAAGTTTTAAGGCACCTATTTCTTCTTCATTAAGATAGTTCTTGCCCACGGCAATATCTGATTTAGCGACCTTTCCGATATTTTCAGTTGAAGTCAAGCCCATCATTGGCAATGAAGCATTTGCTCTATAATAGACCAATTCTGCGGCTGTTTTGCCACTCACTGCCCATAGCAGTTTGTTTTGAATCTCCTTAAAAAACTGTAATGTGATTTCATCTGACGGATTATAGTCAATGCTCGTGGCGTAAATATCCTTTATTTGTTGATAGAAAACTTTTTCCGACAATCTTATATCTCGAATACGTTCAAGTAACTCCTTGAAATAATTCATTGAGTTGCCCTTTTTGAAACGTTCATCATTCAATGCCACACCTTTGATGATATATTCTCGTAGCCGTTGTGTCGCCCAAATTCTGAATTGCGTTCCCTGATGAGATTTAACTCGGTAACCAACTGATATGATGACATCCAGGTTGTAATAATTAGTTGGTTTTGTAGAAAAATCGGGAATTCCGATTTTTCTCATTGTCATCGATTCCACAAGCTCTTTTTCTTGGTAAATATGTAGTATATGCTCATTGATTGTTGACCGAGATTTCCCAAACAACAAACACATTTGGTCAATACTCAGCCATACAGTTTCATTTTCAAAAAGCACATCAACTTTGATTGTACCATCCTGAGATTGGTATAATAAAAACTCATCGTTGGAAGTAAGCCCAAAAGTTGTTGTATTTTTTTCGTTATCCATTCGTCAATAGCTTAAATTTATAGCACTTCTCTGAATTGTTTATGTTTTTTTTTCATTAGATAGATAATTACAAAATTCTCATCAAATCTTCAAATAAAAAATACAAAGTTGGAATTCAAAGTTAAAAAGACATCATTTTTAAAAGGCGCAAAAGTACGCAAATTTCGCCATAAAATTTGTTAAAAAAGAGGGTGATTTTTCTTTTAAAATAATAATGAAAACGGGTACGCAATTCAAAAAATAATCATACTTTTGCCGCCCGTTAATGAACACTAATTCTAACAACTTAAAAAAGTTATATTATGGAAGTTAAAAAAATCATGGCTAACCTGGAAGCCAAACATCCTGGTGAAAAAGAGTATTTGCAGGCAGTAGAAGAAGTCCTCGTAACCATCGAAGACATTTACAACCAGCATCCTGAATTCGAAAAGGCAAAAATCATCGAAAGATTGGTTGAACCCGATCGTATTTTCACCTTCCGCGTTACTTGGGTAGATGACAATGGCGAAGTTCAAAACAACATCGGTTACCGTGTACAATACAATGCTGCTCTCGGCGCATACAAAGGCGGTCTCCGTTTCCACCCCGCAGTTAACGTTTCAATGTTGAAATTCTTAGGTTTCGAACAGATTTTCAAAAACAGCTTGACCAACCTTCCTCTCGGTGGTGGTAAAGGTGGTGCTGATTTCGATCCTACTGGAAAGAGCGATGCTGAAATTATGCGTTTCTGCCAAGCTTTTATGTATGAATTGTGGCGCAACATCGGTGCTGACCAAGACAGCCCCGCTGGTGACGTAGGTGTTGGCGGTCGTGAAATCGGCTACCTCTATGGCGCTTACAAGAAACTCGCTCGCGAACACAGCACCGGCGCTCTCACTGGTAAGAGCTACGGTTGGGGTGGTTCTTTGATCCGTCCTGAAGCTACCGGTTTCGGTGCTATCTACTATGTAGAAAGAATGGTTAAACAAAACGGTGACAAGATGGAAGGCAAGAGAATCGCTCTCTCTGGCTTCGGTAATGTTGCTTGGGGTGCTGCTACCAAAGCTACCGAACTCGGTGCTAAGGTTGTCGCTCTCTCTGGTCCCGACGGCGTTTGCGAACTTCCCGAAGGCGTAAACAAAGAAATGATTGACTATATGCTCGTTATGCGTGACTCACGTCGTAACAAAGTTCAGGATATGGCTGACAAATTCCCAGGAAAAGCTATCTTCACTCCTGGCAAGAAAGCTTGGAGCGTAAAATGTGACATCGCTTGTCCTTGCGCATTCCAAAACGAAATGAGCGAAGAAGACGCTAAAGAACTTCTCGCTAACGGCGTTAAATACGTTGCTGAAGTTTCCAATATGGGTTGCCAACCTGGCGCTATCGCAGCTATCCAAGGTGCTGGTATTCCTTTCGCTCCTGGTAAAGCAGTTAACGCTGGTGGCGTTGCTACTTCCGGTCTCGAAATCTGCCAAAACGCAGGTCACATCAACTGGACTGCTCCTGAAGTAGATGCTAAATTGCACAAAATTATGAACGACATCTATGATATGTGCGTAGAATACGGTAAAGATGCTAAAGGTAACATTAACTACGTTAAGGGTGCCAACATCGCTGGTTTTATGCGCGTTGCTAAAGCTATGCTCGCTCAAGGTATCATCTAATCGATTGATTCCTTTTTATACAGAAAACGCCTTCCGAATTCGGAGGGCGTTTTTTTTGTGAGGGGAGGATAGTCTAAGGTCTGTCGATTTTGCGTGTTTCGAAACCAAATTTCTTCCAAAAGTTCTACCGACAATAGAATGCTTATAATAATAATTTACAACTTATTATATGTAATTTATTGATAAACAAGCTTGTGAATATACCTATAGATAGATGAAAATATTATCATAAATTTGCGATGCTTTTTTTTCAATAAAAACCCTTAATCTTTATGCTTTTTAATTCCTTTGCCTTTGCCATATTTTTACCGCTTGTATTCATTTTATATTGGGCAGTTTTCAATAGAAAGAATGTAAAATTAAGGAACGCATTTATATTAGTCGTTAGCTATATTTTTTATGGTTGGTGGGATTGGCGTTTTTTAATATTGATTGCCATAACTAGTTTCTGTTCGTGGGGAAGCGGGTGGCTTATTCAAAAGTCCTCGTATACCTCCGAAGAGAAGAAATTGGGTCCTAAATTTTGGCTGATTTCCAATTTGATTTTGAATTTAGGTATTTTGGCCGTATTCAAATATTTCAATTTTTTTGTTGATTCATTTGTAACTGTTTTGACTTCAGTTGGTGTTCCCATCCATTCAACAAGTACACTCAACATAATTCTTCCCGTCGGTATCTCTTTTTATACATTTCAGGCATTGAGTTATGGAATTGATGTTTATCGGAAGGATGTGGAACCGACACGTGATTGGCTGCAATTTTTCGCATTTGTAAGTTTTTTCCCACAACTCGTTGCTGGGCCTATTGAGCGAGCCAAAAATTTGTTGCCGCAATTTGAGACAATCAAAAAACCTGATTATGATATTTTCCGTTCTGCAATGTTGCTGATTGCGTGGGGATATTTCAAAAAGTTAATGATAGCCGACCGACTTGCTGTTTTTGTTGAAGCTACTTTTGACCACGGTGCTACATCATTTCCAATGTTACTAGGTGCAATTTTCTTTGCGTTTCAACTTTACCTGGATTTTTCAGCATATTCTGATATAGCTATCGGATGTGGGAAGTTGTTTGGTTTTAATTTGATGACAAATTTCCGTCGTCCCTATTTCAGCACATCGTTCAGTAATTTTTGGAAACGTTGGCATATTTCTTTGTCATCTTGGTTTATGGACTATCTGTACATTCCTCTTGGTGGAAATCGGAAGGGAAAGACGCGGAAAATGTTGAACTTAATCATTGTTTTTGCCGTTAGTGGTCTATGGCATGGCGCAAGTTGGAATTTTGTAATTTGGGGTGTCGCTAATGCTTTGTTTATGATTATACTGGATCCATTTTTGAAGAGGTTACAGTCAGAAAACTTTTTTGCTCGTTTCTTCAAGGCAACTATTATTTTCACGGGTTGGATGCTGTCTCTGGTTTTCTTCCGCGCGAAGGGCTTTGATGTTGCTACCGATTGTTTCTCCAATCTTGGATTCAGTAATATAGGAGAAATTACAAATTACGGATTGAATTCACGTGAACTATGGCTTATTGCCATAACAATCGGCATATTGTTCATAAAGGAATTGATATGTGAACGGAATGAACAAACTCTTCGGAACTTATTTTTCAACAAGATTCCACTGATTTTCCGATGGTGCTTCTATGTTGCATTCATTCTATCAATAGTCTATTTTGGCCAGTACGGTGGCGGCAATGAACATTCATTTATTTATTTTCAGTTCTAAAACTATGTCTAAAAGCAATTATAAATCACCGGTTCAAAAAAAATGCGGGCAACCTGTGTCAAAATCTGTTGAGAACAAAAAGTTCCCTTGGGTGAAATTTTTTCTTAAACTTTTCTTCCTTTTTCTAATAATATTTACAGTAGTATTTATTACTGATAAAAAAGAGTATTTCGTTGGTGATCAGTCGAATAATCATAGTGGTCGAAAATGGCAAGCCTTTTATAAATTTGCAGAGAAAAAATCTAAAAATGTAGATATTTTAGTTCTCGGAAATTCTCACGCTTCTGCAGGAATTGAACCATATATTCTTTCTGAAAATACAAATTCTTACTGCTTTATCTTGAATACACCTGGTGCAGGTTCTGTTGATTTGTATTATAACTTGGTGGAAGTCCTTAAATATTGTAAACCCAAGCTGGTCATTGTCGAGACAAGTTGTCTCATTGGAGACGGAATTGGAAAAGAGTGGGCTTGCATACAAAGTATTGAATCAAAAAAAGGTCTTTTGAATAAGTTTAGTTTAATTCCACATTATTTGTCATCAGATGATTGGATTAAGGCTGTGTCTCCAACAATTCGAAACCACTCATTCTTACTGACTGACACAGCACGTATTGCATTCAATGTCAAGAATGTAGGAAAGGATAAAAATCCGCCAAGAAATGATTTTGAATTAGGACGATTCAGTCACGGAAATGACGGTATGTCAGACTCTATCTATAGTTTGTATAAGAAAAATCCTGGACCGCTCAAATGCAGCCATTGCTATATTGTGGACAAAACACGAAAATATGTTCATAAGTTATATGACTTGTGCCAAGAAAATGGTATTGAACTGATGTTCATTACGGTTCCAATGCATCCATTAGCTTATGAGGATTACAATTACTTGAAAAAAGTCAATCAAGAATTTATCAATGAATTTCCAAAGGCAAAATGGTTGGATCTGCAACAAAATTGTGACACTACGATTTATACCCGTGCTGCATTTAATAACGAGTATGGCGGTTGGCAGCATAACACATATTTAGGTATGACCTTAAATACGTATCAATTATGCGATTTCATCTATAAAAACTATACAAGCAAATTGCCAAATCGTGCATCTGATAAAAGATGGATAGATGATTTTAGCAAAGACGATAATTTCATTTATAACCAACCTGTACCTGATAATTTGAAAGATTACTTAATCATTGCTAAAAATGTGGATGTAAATGGCTTACACGTTAGAGAGTGCTTTGTTAAACAAGAAAAGGATAGAAACACTTTGGTGCTTAAAGTTGACAAAACCGAAAAGTTGCCGAATACATTAAGGTGTGTGATTGGATTGGAGGAAAATAATCAGTTGGCCATAGTGGATTTGTCCACAAGTCCGACTATTAATCCACCGCAATACAAAGTGTATATGATTGGATTGATAAAAGAAGCGCACGTCAGAGAATTGGTAAGTCTCAATGTAAGGCAATAGTTTCGTATAGTCATTAAAAATATACGTTATTCCTCAATCGTCATAGTTTGCGTCAGACCGGACATATCAAAGACTTCCAATACGGCGGGCTGGATGTGACGAAAAACCAATTTCCCTTGTTTGGAGGCAGCAACTTTGAGCAAAGTCAGGAAAGTGCGGATGCCTTGCGAAGAAGTATAGGCCAACTGTTCCAAATCAAGAACCAAGTTCATTTGTTCCTTTTCCATTTGCTTGTTCACAACGTCCTGGAAAGCCGGTGCCGAAGTGCTGTCCAACATTCCGTTTAAAGCGATGATTGTTTGATTGTCTTTTTCGGTAACTTTAATTTCCATTTCTTTTATACTTTAGTTTTAAAATATTTTGTTGATTTTCAAATTTATATGATAATTCATCCATAATTTGCCGTGTGAAATGAATGCCCAAACCGCCTAATTGCCGCTGGGATATGTCAGCATTCGTGTCCGGAGTTTTGGCTTCCAACGGGTTGAATGGGCGTCCTTTGTCAGCTAATGTTATGACTACACGACCGGAAGCGTCGTTCCGCTCAATCAAAACGTCCAACGGGCCATCGGCAGAATAAGCGTAGTCGGCAACGTTTTGCACCGGTTCTTCCACCGCCAACCGCAACCTCATATCATTTTCCAATCCACACGAAGCGAGAATATCATTGACGATATTGGAAACATTGCCTTTTATTTTATCATAATGCAATGATTGACAACTGTTTGAAATACTTATTCCACGATATTCAATGCAAAGAATCGTGATGTCATCGTGCTGTTCCGCTTTGGTGGTAAAAGCATCTAAATTCTGCAAAACACAATCCACCAATTGACTAAATGGAAGTTGCTGAATTTTTTGCAGGAGCGCGAGTGTTTTCTGGGAGCCGAAAAATTCATTTTTCAAATTTTTGGCTTCGGTTACGCCATCAGTGTAGGCAAAAATGCGGTCGCCCGGAGCCAGGTTGATGCACTCTTTTTGATAAGGATAACTATCAAAGGCATAGACTGGCATATTCGGTTTTATTTTCATAAATGCGGCGTCGCCATTCTGAATAAGGATGGGCGGGTTGTGGCCAGCGTTACAAAACTCGAAATGTCCATTTGCAAGATGGAGGACGCCGACAAAAAGGGTGCAGAGAACGCTATCGTCGCTACGCTCCATCACCGCGTTATTCAACGAGCTCACAATCACTTGCGGATTCGTTTCCGTGCGGACGATGTGACGGAAGAGACTACAAATCTCACTCATTACTAAAGCGGCGGGAAATCCTTTTCCACTCACATCCCCGATACAAAAACAGAGGACATCGTCCTTCAGTACGAAATCGTACAAGTCGCCGCCAACGGACTTTGCCGTCCGTTGGAAGCCGAAAACATCGTATGGGAGATTGGGGTCAGCACCAGCGGGTTCCGGATTGGGCGGAAGAAATTTTCGTTGTATGGAGGACGCGATTCTCAATTCATTGGTCATTCGCGAATGGGCGTCGTTTTTACGTTTATAAGTGAAAAAAGCGTACAGCATACAAAGGAGCATCAGCAGCAAGCTGCAAATCATCACCCCGAAAAAGATATGCTGGATGCGGGCAACTGTTTGGTAAATCGCCTTGTAGGGCTTGATAATCAACAATGTATAATCTGTCGCCTTGATTGGTTCCACATAGGAATAATAGACATTGTTACGAAAAGAGAATTTGAACGTTGAGTTCTTCTTCTCTTTGTTTTCCTTCACAAACTGACTGAATATTTGAGCAAATTCTGCATCAAAAGTGCATTGAGCGGCCTCTTTGATGGGCGTTCCGCAGAACTCGCGATTCGAAGCTAAAATAACGTTATAATTTGCATCCAAAACCCAGACAAACAGATCGTTTTTTGATTTATACATAGAGAATGCCTTGGCGAAAGTTCCGGGCTTGCAATCTGTCCAAAATTCTCCTACTACATTCCCCTCAGTGTCCAACAGAGGAACTGCGTAGGTTATCGCCCAAACATCATTCTCTTGGATTTTTCCAGCTTCAACGTGCGCTTTTGGGGAGGCGGCAGTATTCTTGTAAAGAGCACTTTCAAATATATCGTAGTTATCCAACAAATTATATCGAGTGGTGTCATTTATGTGCATAGAGATAGCGATACCTTCATCGGAAGTACCTTCCCAAACGCCCGGTTTGAGAATCAGGGAGGCAGAAATGAATTCTTTATTGTAATCTACAAACGATGATAAGAGTTCATTGATATCTTCCTTTTGAAAATGTTGCAATCGTTCTGGAACGACGATATGATTAACATAGGTGTCGCCCGTCACGGAATCGGTTACAAGATCGACGTCGCAAATATTGACCAAAAAACTATTAACCACCCATTCCGTTGATAAGAACATAAGGTTGGTCACGCGCGACATCGTCTTCACATTTCTTTCAGATTCAGCGACGGCTTTTTTTTCCAACTCTTGTTGCGACAGTTTTGTAAGCACAAACATTGCCACCAACGGAACGATGACGGAAAGCGCCATCACCAACAGGACCCGTACGATGCTACGGCGCCAAATCGCCTTGACCTTTTTTATTTCCTGGTTCATAACTGTTTTAATTTCAATATGATGCTTTCATCGGCTGGGAGCCATTTTACCGTATTCAACTGGTTTTTCGAGAGCCAACGCGCACTTTGGTGTTCCAAAAGTTTCAGTTCGCCATTCAGAAGGGAACATAAAAAGCATTGCATCGAGAGATGGAAGTCGGGGTAGTCGTACTGTACGGTTGCAAACAGTTCGCCGACGGCGACGTCCGAAGCCAGCTCTTCACGAATTTCACGTCGCAGGGCATCTTCAGGGGATTCGCCTTTTTCCACTTTTCCTCCTGGAAATTCCCACCACCCTTTCCAATCGCCATAACCCCGTTGGGTAGCAAACACCTCGCCGTCACGGACAATGATGGCGGCCACAACGGAAATTGTTCTCTTATCTCGTTTTACAACAATATTTTCATTCATAATGAACATTTTGCCGAAAAAAGACCTTATTTCATCAACGATGATGAAAAATCTTCTTCTTTTTTGCAAAAAACGTGGCAAAAATACGATTATTCCTCCAAAAACATACTTTCAAATTGGCGCAATTAATCGCCGGTACTGAAAAAAAAGTGCCATTTAAAAGAATTGTTCATAAAAAGGTGACGAATAGCCGCAGAGAATAAAATAATAGTTGTAATTTTGCCCCTGTTTTTTATCCCTTCTAACGCACACAATGACAATAGAATACATAAATATTAAACCACTTTTAAAAACAATCCTTATGAAAAAGTTTTCTAAAATTCTGGCAGCACTGCTGACGGTTGTGCTGTGTGCAGGAATCAACTTTGCTTCCGCACAAGTTATTTTCTCACAAGATTTTTCCAAAATCACCAAAACCGGTTCGCAGCAATGTAGCACTTCATCGTCTGTTATGGACATCCGTGACAGCTTGCCGGGTTGGGAATCAGAGAGACTCTATCCTGCTGGAGGAAAAGTAAAACTCAGTACCGGTTCCGTCGCTGGTTGGATTAAAACTCCCGCTATCGATCTCTCCGGTAACAGCGGCAACTTCGTTCTCTCTTTCGATGCCAAAGCTTGGTACGCAGCAAGTGAAAATCAGAAAATTTGGGTCTTCGTTGATAACGACTCCACACTCGTAGAAGGCGTAACCATCGGTTCTTCCAACTCCGATTGCAACTTGGTACATTTTTCACTGAATATGACGGGCGGCACCGATTCTTCCCGTATTATGTTCAAAGGTTTTGCTGCTACTAACAGCCGTTTCTTCTTGGATAACATCGTCATCACCGATGGTACCGAAGTGGCGCTCAACGTATCACCTTCAGCAGTTTCTATGAACAACGTCATCCTCGGAACGAGCGGCAATGCGACGATCAACGTTTCCGGACGTAACCTCGATGCTACTCTCAGCACCACCGTCACCCTCGCCGGTTCCTCCGCATTCACTACCACTTCCACCGCTATTGCTAATGCTGACATTCTTGCAGAAGATGGCGCTGACCTCGTCATTACCTATACTCCTACTCAAACCGGCAACGATACCGCCGTCGTCACTTTGACCAACAACCAACTTGAAGAACCGGTTACCGTTACAGTTATTGGTCGTTGCATCGCTGCCTCCCGCGAAATTTCAACCATCGCCGAATTGAGAACCCTTTATGACTGGAGCAACGCTTCTGCCAATACTACGGACACCATCATTTACAAATATGTTGGTCACGCCATCATCACCGAAGCTTTCGAAGAGGGTTCCAGCAATGAAAGTTTCAACAAATGGATGCAAGACTCTACCGGCGCTATCCAACTCTATGACCCGTCACACGTTCTGACCAACCTCTCCGTTGGTTGCGAAATCACCAACGTTTTTGGTAAACTTTCCAACTACTACGGCTACCTTGAATTTGAAGCTCAAACCGCTATTGCACCTACCGACATCAATGCTTTCCCCACTTGGACGGTAACTCCTTTGGATATCACAACGGCACAGCTCAACGATGTGGAATATATGCACAGCATTCAAGCACAATTGGTTCGTTTAAGCAATGTTACCTTTGATGCTACCGGCAATTTCCAAAGCTACTATCTTTACACGGTAAACGGTGGTGACACCGCAGTTTGCTTCACCGCTTCCTGCACACTTCACGGTCTCGGTGCCATTCCTACCGGCGCTACTACCGTTGTTGGTGTCAATGTTTTCACAAAGAGCTACTATGCTGGTTATGATGCCGGACGTGTTTCTTATCCAAGATATTACGTTCGTCCGCAATCTGTCGGAGGTTCTATCGGTATTGCTGAAAACGAAATGGCTAACGTCAACGTTTATCCGAATCCCGCCGAAGGCAATGTTACTCTCTCCGTTGATACCGAAGTTTCACACGTTGCCATTTACAACGTAATGGGTTCACAAGTTGCTTCACAATCCATTGCTACCGGCAACAACGTCATCGGAATGGAAAACCTCACTCCTGGTGTTTATTTTCTCCGTATTTTCAACGGCAACCAACTCGTTGGAACGACGAAAGTCATCCGCAAATAATCGGGATTTTTCCTGTCACAAAAAAAGCGTGCCGATCAGCACGCTTTTTTTGTATCATACAAACTACGCAATAGAACTTTTCAAATGAGACCGGAACAGTCAACGGCATCATTTAGCAAAAATAGAGTTGCGCCGGATTCCTTCAATTTTTCGTTTTCTAACAAAAATGTGTAAAATCACACGAAAAGTCGTTCTGAAAATGTGTAAAATCACACGAAAACCGAACGAAAGGTTTTTTTATATAAAATTATAGTATCTTTGCCGCCGTTTATGAACCCATAGATATTCGCAATATGAGTCAGAATATTACAGAACTCAATAGAGATTTTTTGCAGGAACTTGTTGACTG
Source organism: Bacteroidales bacterium UBA1756 (assembly GCA_002314795.1). Classification (GTDB taxonomy): domain Bacteria; phylum Bacteroidota; class Bacteroidia; order Bacteroidales; family WCHB1-69; genus UBA1756. The sequence continues at coordinate 63,892 of DCHI01000007.1, forward strand.
GAAATCCAAGCGTAAGCGCAAACCACTAATTTTGCAAGGGGCGCGTCAGGTTGGAAAATCCTGGTTGCTAAAAAAATTAGGAGAAACGGCTTTCGACAATTATCTTGTTGTAAATATCGATCGCGATGTGGCTGTACGAGAATTATTTGAGCGCACGAAAGATCCTCATCGTTTGGTAGAACAAATTTCTTTAATCAAGGGTCAGCCTATCCGTCCAGAAACGACTTTACTTATTTTTGACGAAATTCAAGACTCAGACGAAGTCCTCAACTCTTTGAAATATTTCAATGAAGATGCTCCTGAATATGCTGTGGCGTGTGCGGGTTCTTTGCTTGGGGTGGCAATGAAAAAAAAGGGGCGCTCTTTTCCTGTTGGAATGGTTGATTTCAAATATTTGTACCCGTTGAGTTTTACAGAATTTTTAGACTCCAGCGAACCTCGTTTAGCGAACCTCGTGCGCAATTGGGACAAGAATGAGCCGCTTCCTACTATTCTATTGGAAGAACTGTGTGAGAAACTCAAGATTTATATGGTTGTGGGAGGAATGCCAGAAGCCGTAACCGACTGGATAGAGACTGGAGATATGCACGTAGTAGATGAAACATTAGACAATATTTTGCGTGCCTATCCCATTGATTTTTCGAAGTATGCCACACCTACAGAAATGATGCGCATCCAGCAAGTTTGGGATAGTATGCAGCGACAATTAGCAAAAGACAACAAAAAGTTCAAATATTCCGATATTCGGCAGGGAGCGCGTGCCCGAGAATACGAAATGGCCGTGGACTGGCTTTGCAGAGCTGGCTTAACACATAAAGTAAACAATACTGAAACTGCTCGTTTCCCCATTGATTCCTATAAAGACGAATCCATCTTCAAACTATATTTTAATGATATTGGTTTACTGCGAAAGATGTTTCATCTTGATGTTTCGACCATTATACAAGAAAACCGATTGTTCACAGAATTCAAAGGAATTATGGCTGAAAACTATGTTGCGCTTTGCTTATTACGACAAGGACACCATCCTCTCTACTGGTCTTCTGGAAGCAAGGCGGAAATTGAATTTCTGATTGAATATCAGAATGGAATCATACCCGTTGAGGTGAAATCAAGTGTCAGCATTCAGTCCAAAAGTTTAAGCGAATATAGGAAAGTAAACAATCCACCGTTATCCATACGATTGTCTATGAAGAATTTGCAATTGCGTGACGGCCTTTTGAACTTACCATTACCGCTTGCCGATCGCCTGACAGAATTTCTATAATCGTTTATGTGTAAAATCACACAAAAACCGAACGAAATCTTACGCGCCGCACAGAATGTGTAGCACCTCCATATTCTTTCCGCGTTGTGCCTTGTTGCAGAAATTGCTCAGAAAAACCACGAAAATATCCTCTTGCGGATAATAAAGCATCACGTGGTGAAAGCCACGCCACAACCCACCGTGATAAACCAACATCCCGTAGGACGGATTCTCTTCCAAATGAAATCCGTAACCGTACAGCTCTTCCGGCAAACGTCCGTTTTTCAGCACGTTTTGCGGAAGAATGGCGCGTTCCACCCACTCTTCGGGAAGAATCTTGTAATCATCAAAGAGCGCCTTTTTCCATAAAAAAAGATCATTGACCGTGGAGTATAATCCTTTGTCGCCAATGGAGCCGTCCAAATAGTAGAGCGGCAGCGGCACTCCGTTAGCGTAATGACCATTGGCAATACTGCATTCGGGATGCTTCTCCCGTTGCGTTACATAAAACGTACGGGACATACGAGCCGGCACGAAAACGTTGAGCATCATATAATTTTCAAACGGCATTCCGGATACTTTTTCCACGATGGATGCTAACAACATATAATTGGTGTTGATATAACTGTATTGCGTTCCCGTTCGGAAAACAAGGGCGGCCTTACGTTTGGCCATCGCCTGAATAACATCGTTATTGTCAATTAGTTGCTTTGAATTAGCAAATGTTTTTTCCCCCCAGTTGAAATATTCTGGAAGTCCAGATGTGTGCGTTAAAAGATGGTGAATGGTGACACCGGAGTAGGGGAGTTCCGGAAAAAACTTGGTAAGCGTGTCGTTCAAAGAGAGTTTTCCCTTGCTCGCCAACTGAAGAATGGCTATTGCCGTGAACTGCTTGGAAACGGAAGCCAATTCATAGCAAGTTGTATCCGACAAACGCTGATTGAACTGCTTGCAATTCAGTTTCTTATAACCAAAAGACATCTTTAGTACCACCTCCGGACCTTGTGCAATCAGGACGGAACCATTGAGTCGGATGAACATTTCACTGACAAATGCGTCCAGTGCCTGTTTTTTATAAGAGGCATTCACCTCATCAAAAAGGATGTTCAACTCATTGGCAGAAAGCGACTTCAGCGGTTTTGTCGGCTTGTTTTTAGGATAAACCGCCGAAAAAGAAAAAAAGGAGATACACACCAGCAAGCTGGCGAGAAAAAAACGTCTCATACGGGTTTAGGTTAATGGGCGGCAAAGGTACATAATTTTCATTATATGAAAAAAGTTCCGTTTCAAACGAGACGGAACTTTTTATTATTCTTTGTATAGCCCCCTATCGGACGACCAATCGGTGCGTCAAGCAACGATGTGCCGACTGCACTTTGACGATATAAACACCCGCGCTCAGTGCCGTTTGGAAATTGACTTCTTCCGTGTGAGCGTCCAAAAGACGAGAATCTACGACTGCTCCACGAACATCGTAAATACGGCAAACAGATTCTTCATCCATTCCATTGATTTTCAATGTAAATGAACCATTGTTCGGATTTGGATAGAGTGAGATGGCTTCCTGACCATATTCGTTGATGCCCACTTCACTGACGAAAGTTGCCACAATGGTGTGGTTGTCCGTAACATCGGTGAAGCTGTAGCTGCTATTTATTAGCTGATTCGTCACATCGGTACCATCCACTTTCACACTACTGATGCTATAATTGATGTTGGAAGAAATGGTGAACGTTTGGTTGGAATGGGCCGCCACCGTTACAGCTCCAGACGGCGTAATGGTTCCACCGATTCCGTTGACCGACGCCGTTATCGTGTAATTGGAAGCTGACTGCGAAGTAAAGTACGCCACTAAAGTGCGATTTCCCGTAACCGTAAAGCTATAGGTAGCATTTGTAGAAACTACGTTCCCGTTTTCTTTCCAGCTTTGGAAAACATAGCCCGCGTTGGGAGTCGCTGTCAGAACAGCCGTTGCTCCAGAATTGTAACTACCTGCGCCACTGACCGTTCCCGCATTTGTTGGATTGGCAGTAGCCGAAATCGTGAAACTTGACTGGCTTTGTGGACGTGTCACCGATACGCAATAACTATTGTTGCTTAAATCCGGGTCGTTGCCGTTGTAAGTAACATTGATACAGACATTGAAAGTTCCATAAATTCCGGCGGAATCCAACTGGTCTGCAGTGATTGTAAAGGAGTACGGTGATGGAAAAAGGTAGAAGGAACCCGTGTTGAGTGAATCGAACGTTTCATTGAAAAATTCAACGCTGCCAGCGGTGATGGTGATGGTGAAATCGTCGGCGGCAAGGTCCGGCCCCGCGTTAGTAACGATGGGAACGGTAACAAAATCTTGAGTAGCCGTTAATGAAACGGAAGTCATCACTTGTTCGTTGGCATCATACAACTCGACGGACAAATCGGAAGATTCCACGTAAGGCTGACCATCGGAGAGGTAATAAGCCAAAACAAATTCCACACTTCCCATCGTGACAGATGTTTGAGTCGCGTCGGTGTACATAGCACGATAATTCAGTCTCAAATAGTCCGTATTGTCGGTCGTGGCGGTGTAAAGATAGTGTCCGGACGCGAGCGTGTAATCGGCAGAGTAACTGCTGGCGGACACGGTCGTTTCATTATCCAAATCATAAAGGAAGCAAGTAGGTCCATTGGCTACTACTTCAATCCAGAAGGTATTGTTCCCAATCGTGTAGGGCGTGGTCAAATCCACGACATTGATACCTGCGGACGGCTGGGTGTAGTTTTGGGTATAGACTAACGTTCCCATACGGGATGAAATACTGGCATCGGAGCCGTTGCTCAGCAAGGTGGAACCGACGTTACTTCCTTCATAAATCTTGATAGTGAAGCTGTTATTATTGTATGAAGGAAGACTTGTATGTAGGTAGGTGCCGAATTTTACTTTTGTGATTTGGTTGCCGACAGCATAATTGCCATAGGTTTCAGGACGGATGATGATGGACTTTCCCGTTTCTGTTTGCAAGATATATCCGTATTCATCGTAGTTGCCGTACCATCCTGGCTCATTTGTCTGCGGATCATCGCCGCCGCCGCCGCCACCACCGGCGAGGTCCAAAGCACATTGAACGGAGGCCGCTGCATTGATGTAGCCGGCATTGCCCGTAATGGTATTGGAACCAGAGGCCAACGGATTCGCATTGTTAATCAGGCACTGCTTTACTTGGTCGGGCGTGATGTCCGGGTAAGCGGACGCCATCAAGGCACACAAGCCGGCAGCCACCGGACAAGCCATCGAGGTTCCTTGCATTCCGTCGTAATATTTTCCGTTCAAAGCCGTGACACCGTAATTTCTCCAATACTGGCAAGTACAATAGGTTGTACTTAACATATTGGAAAGATATTGATTTCCAGAAACATAGAAACCACCAGGAGAAGCGATATCGGCGCGTCCGTTTCCGTGTTGTGAAAAGTAGGACAAGCTTCCGTCTGAATCGATGGAAGCGACTCCGATAACGGAAGAAAAAGCGGCCGGGTAGGTAAGTAGGTTGTCCTCATCGCCTTCATTTCCAGCGGCGGCCACCAAAATGACGCCGTACTCGTAGGCCGTCTGCATAAACTGTTCTTCTGAGGTGCCGTATTCGGAAGCTCCCCACGACATACTCACTACCTTGGCCCCTTGGTTGATAGCCCAGCTCACCCCCTCGTAGCAATAGTACATATCACCATTATCGTCGGCGCCGCGCACTCCGAGCAAAGTGCAACCGCCACCCAAGGAAGAGATTCCTTTTGAATTGTTATTGGTGGCGCCTGCGAGACCGGCACAGTGTGTTCCGTGCGACCAGCTGTAGGCCGGACAGTTTCCGTATGAGATGTCCGTAGTAGAACAATTATAAGTCGCCGATACGGAAGTGGGAGGAGCTGCATTGCCAACAACGGCCGTTCCCGTAGCATAAGAACACATATTGGACGAAGCGATGTTCAAATCCTCGTGTGCTCCCCAGACGGCGTTATCGACGATGGCCAACTTGATGGAAGAGGAGCCCGTCTGCAAATCCCACGCGCCCGATGCGTTAATCAGGGACAAGTACCACTGGTTGGGAGCGCCGTTCAATAATGACCCCGTAGAGTATGTATCGTTGTAGTTGACGCAAAGGTGCGGAAGCGGAATCTTTTCCGCATATTCAACATCCGGCAGATTTTCCAATTCTTTAATGAAATTCTCGATTGCTGCGGCATCGGTAAATTTAAGGCGGATGATGCGGGCCAACTTGGGATCATTGAAAATGTACAGCGGGCGAGTGATTTGAACGACGCCATATTTTTCAAACAAAGGAGCCAACTTCGGTAATTGGTCAAAATCTACTGAAGTATTTTCATTTACCTGATAATCAATCTTATAACTATCTTTAAATTTAAAATAAAGGTGTCCGTCAATGTATTTCGGATAGATGGTTTGTGCCAACGCCGAAGCTACAACGAACAAACAAATGACGATGGATGTAACTATTTTTTTCATTTCAAATTGGCAATAACAAAATGAGGGTATCTTTCGACACCCTCACAATTTTTTTATCTAATCAAATTATTTAATGAGGTCAGCGTACTGAGCTGCGGTGAGCAAAGTATCGGCTTCGGCTGCATTGGTGGGTTTGATCTTGATAATCCAACCAGCGTTGTAAGGATCGCTGTTGATGAGAGCCGGGTCACCGTCCAGGTTTTCGTTGAATTCAACAACTTCGCCACCGATGGGGAGCATAAGGTCGGAAACGGTTTTAACAGCTTCGATGGAGCCGAAAACTTCGTTTTGTTCCAACGTTTCGTCAACGGTAGTAACGTCAACAAAAACGATGTCGCCCAATTGTTCAGCTGCGAAAGCGGTGATGCCTACGTATGCAAATTCGCCATCCATTCTTAACCATTCGTGGTCATTTGAGTACTTTAAATTTTCAGGAATCATAATCTTGATTTTTAAAAGTGAATAAAAATTATACAGTCATTATTTCTTTTTCTTTCATTTCAGCCATCTTATCAATCTTGGCGATGAAGTCGTCGGTCATCTTTTGGATGTCGGCTTCCAACTTTTTGGCTTCGTCTTCCGGAACGCCATTGTCTTTCAGCTTTTTAGCGGTTTCATTCGCTGTTCGACGCACGTTACGGATGGTCACCTTGTTCTGTTCGGTTTCCTGTTTCACCTTCTTAACCAATTCTTTACGTCTTTCTTCGGTAAGAGAAGGAACGACGATACGAATAAATTCGCCATTATTTTGCGGGGTAAAACCGAGGTTAGCTGCCAAGATAGCTTTTTCAATGATGGGGAGCATATTGCGTTCCCACGGCTGGATAACGATTTGACGAGCGTCGGGAGTATTGATGTTACCGACTTGCTCGATGGGGGTCGGATTTCCGTAATAATCTACCTTCAAACCTTCCAACATCTGCGGATTGGCCTTGCCGGCACGAACCTTTTGCAATTCCTTCTCAAAGAAGGCGATTGTGGAATTCATACTTTCCTTTGCCTGGTCAAGGCATTTTTTCGTTTCTTCAGTCATCTTACTATGTATTTTACTTTGTAATAATATTTTAGAGAAAAGATAATGAATTAAGCATTTTGATTTTCGTTCTCTTGCTTCAATTCGTCCAACTGTTTTTTCTTTTCTTCTAATTCTTTTTGCAATTTCTTTATTTCTTTATCAACGAGAGTGTTATTTAACTTATAAACAAACAGATATTGGAAGAAAATGATAACGGTCCAAAGGATGGATACGAAGAGGGCGCATTTGAGGTAAAGTCCCATTCCTGCATCTTGGGTGGCTTCAGCGGCATCGGCTGGCGCTTCGTTACGGAAGATGAAAGCGTACAGAACCCAAATGACAATCATCACCAAAATATAAATGGCGATGTGCTTTTTGAAGTGAGCACGTTTCGTTGCCATTTTATAGGTTTTGATATCTACCATTTCCGGTTGTTCGGAATAGTTCGTATTCTCGCTCATAGTCAATATTATTCGTTATAGCAAAGGGTTCCAATGGATTCGCCGTTCAGAACCTTGAGCAGATTTCCTTTTCCATTGGCATCATACACATAAATAGGCATATTGTTGTCTTTGCAAATGGTGAAAGCGGTCAGGTCCATAATTTTGAGGCGTTTTTCGTATGCTTCGGTGAAAGAGATGCGTTCGTACTTCGTCGCGGTTTTGTCTTTTTCCGGATCGGCGGTGTAAACGCCATCAACGCGGGTGCCTTTCAGCAGAAGGTCGGCACGAATTTCAACGGCACGCAAGGCGGCGCCGGAGTCGGTAGTGAAAAACGGATTGCCCGTTCCCCCGCCAAAAATCACGACCGTACCTTCGTTCAAATAACGTTCTGCATTTTTAAAGAAAATCTTTTCCGTCATTCCTTCGATTTCGAGGGAGGTGAGAACTTTGACTTTTACATTCATCTCCTCTAAAACTCCTTGCAAAGCCATCGAGTTGATGATGGTAGCTAACATTCCCATATAATCACCTTGGCGGCGGTCGAAGCCCTTGGAAGCGCCACTCACGCCACGGAAAATGTTTCCGCCTCCGATAACGACACCGACTTGCACGCCCGCTTCAACGGCGGAACGAATTTCGGAGGCAAAATGGCTGACTGCACCATAATTGATACCGTAACCATCATTTCCCATCAACGATTCTCCACTCAGTTTCAATAAGATACGTTTGTATTTCATAAGCAAAATTTGGCTGCAAAGGTACATAATTTCCATTTGTATATACCATTCTTTAAGATTTTTTTTGAGCGTTTGAAAACCTTTTTTTGAATATTTTTTTAATGGAAATATCCCTTTCATCATCGCAAATCAGCATCTTGTCACTTTTTTGACAAATTGCCGTCCGGACGACTGCCTCACTTGAAAAAATAAAACTATCTTTGCCGCCGCTTCCGCACGGGAAGAGTACTCCTTTGATAATTTTAAACCAATATTATAATGAAAGAGACTTTATTAAAAAGATTTTCAAGCTATCTTGCTTACGCAACTACCTCCGATGAGAATTCACAAACCTATCCCAGCACGCCCGGACAGTTGGTTTTTGGCGACTTCCTCGTCAGCGAATTAAAAAGCATCGGTCTTTCCGAAGTCAATAAAGACGAATTCGGATATGTAACCGCCACATTGCCAGCCAACTGCGACAAAGTACTGCCCGTTGTCGGCTTCATCGCTCACTTCGATACGGCACCGGATATGCCGGGAATCAGCACGCCTCGCATCATTGAAAACTACGATGGCAAAGACATCTTGTTGGATGCAGAAAGCAAGACCGCACTCACGCTCGTCGATTTCCCGGAATTAGCCGATTATGCCGGACAGACGCTGCTCGTCACCGACGGCAAGACGCTGTTAGGCGCCGATGACAAAGCCGGTATTGCAGAAATTGTTTCAGCTATGGAATTTTTGCTTGCACATCCCGAAATCAAGCACGGAAAAATCCGCGTCGCTTTCACTCCCGACGAAGAAATCGGAATGGGTGTCGCCCACTTCAACGTGAAAAACTTCGGCTGCGACTTCGCCTACACGATGGACGGCGGTGCCATCGGAGAATTAGAGTATGAGAATTTCAATGCTGCCAGTGCCACCATCAAGGTACAGGGACGGAACATCCACCCCGGCTATGCCAAGGGAAAAATGGTGAATGCTCAGCTCATCGCGATGGAGTTCAATTCACTGCTTCCGGAATTTCAAAAACCGCAATACACACAAGACTACGAAGGTTTCTATCTACTCACTCATATCGAAGGAACCGTTGAAAATGCTGTTCTCAACTACATCATCCGCGACCACGATGCCGACAAATTTGCTGACAAGAAAGCATTTTTACAAAAAGTCACCGATTTCCTCAATCAGAAATACGGAAACCGCGTCACGTGCGAAATCAAAGATCAGTACCGTAATATGCGTGAAATGGTGGAACCCGTGTTCCATATCGTCACCCTGGCGGAAGAAGCTATGCGCGAAATCGGAATCACTCCGCGCGTTCAACCCATCCGTGGCGGCACCGACGGAGCCAACCTCTCATTCAAAGGGCTTCCCTGCCCGAACATCTTTGCCGGCGGTCACAACTTCCACGGAAAATACGAGTATGTTCCTCTCGAATCTATGGTGAAAGCCACCGAACTGATTGTCACGATCGCGAAGAACGTTTAAAGTAGGAAGTAAAAAGTAGGAAGTAGGAAGTAAGAAGTAAAAAGTATTAATTATTAAATAAATAAAGGAATTATGGAGGAGAAGAATGGTTTTGAGGATTTGTTGATTTGGAAAGAGGGTGTGGATTTAGCCATCAAGACCTATTCCATTCTCAACCAGTGTCGAGATACTGGATTCAAAGATCAAATACAGAGGGCTTCAGTTTCTATTCCTTCCAATATATCGGAAGGATATGAACGAAAAACGAATAAGGAGTTCGTCTATTTCTTGTTTATTGCAAAGGGCTCCTGCGGCGAATTACGAACGCAATTACGAATCGCCTATCTTTTGAATTATATCAGTAAAAGTGACTTTATTTATTTAAATCAAATGGCCAAAAACCTCTCTGGGAAAATATATAACTTCATCAAATACTGCAACTCACACCACTAATCTTCATACTTCATACCTCATACTTCATACCTCATACTTCATACTTCATACCTCATACTTCATACCTCTATGGAAACCCTCGCACGCCTTGCCCTTCAGTTTCAGCCGAACATTGGAGGTGCTACCATCAAAAAATTGTTGCAGCATTACGGCTGTGCCGAGGCGATTTTCGCAGAGAAAAATCCTGCCGCGGTCTTTGGTCGTCCCGTCCATTTTCCAAAACTGACTCGTGAAGCGCTGACAGCCGCTGAAAACGAAGCCAGATGGATGGAACGGAACAATATTCGACTCTGTTTCTACACGGATCCGGACTTCCCTCACCGTCTCAAGGGTTGCCCGGATTCGCCTTACTTATTTTATTATAAGGGAGAAAACATCTTCAATGAACAAAAAATGGTGGCGGTTGTCGGAACCCGAAACATTTCACCATACGGGAAGGATGTCACCAAGAAAATCATTGAGGAACTAAAAGAATATAATGTATGCGTGGTGAGTGGCTTGGCCCGCGGTGTTGACGCGGTGGCACACGAACAGGCCTTGGACAGCGAACTTAAGACGGCCGCTGTGATGGGCTGCGGACTCAGCACCATCTACCCCGACAGCAACGAACGCCTTGCCTACCGCATCTTGCAGCAAGGCGGAGCGCTCATTTCCGAATACCCCTTTATGATGAAGCCCGACCGGCAGAACTTTCCAAAACGGAACCGAATCATTGCCGGAATGACCGACGCCACCATTGTGATGGAAACAGCGAGCAAAGGAGGCAGCGTCATCACGGCGTACATCGCACACTCGTACAACCGCGACGTGTGTGCAGTTCCGGGGAACCTGCTGTCGAAAACCTACGAGGGATGTCACGAACTCATTCGGAAAAACGTGGCCGCACTCGTCACCTCGGGACAAGACATCGCCGAACTGATGGGTTGGGACCTGCAGCCCGTCAAAGCCGTGCAACAAGAACTGTTCATTGAACTCACTCCCGACCAGCAGCAGCTCACCGAACTCATCAAAAAACAGCCCGACATCGGAATTGACGAAATCATTGAGGCCGTTCCCCAATTTTCGCCTTCCAAATTGGCCGCCATTTTACTTCAATTAGAACTCAAAGGAGTCATCCAATGCAATCCAGGGAAAACCTATCGGCTCGTTTATTAAACATAAAATACATCTACACAATATTTTACAACAGATTGCGTTTCACTTTTCCATTTTATAAAAAAACATAAAATTATTTTATAAAAAATTTGTAACAAAAACAAAAGGGCATCGTAAAACGTTGCTAAATGTGCGAAAAGAATAACCAAATACATTTATTATGAAATTTATTGTTTCACGCAATGAACTTTACAAAAACCTCAGCGCTGTCAGCGGCGTTCTGAGTACGAACAACACTATGCCGATTTTGGACAATTTCTTGTTCACCATTTCTGGCAACAAGTTGACCGTCACTGCATCCGACTTGGATTGCACTATGTGCGCTGAAATTGAGTTGAGCAATGTGGATGGCGAAGGCTCCATTGCCGTTCCTTCCAAGAACTTGCTTGACACCCTGAAACTGATTCCAGAAATTCCAATTGTTTTTTCAACCATCGAGGATGGTGATAAAGTTACACTCCGTTATACGGCTGCAGAAGGCAAGTACGATGATCACTGCTATCACGGGGACGAATATCCCAGTGTGAAACCTTTGGAAGATTTCCAAACGTTTGAAATCGAAGCAGCTATCTTGCACAAGGCCATTACGAAAACTTTATTTGCAACCGGCAATGACGAACTTCGTCCGAATATGATGGGTGTTCTTTGTGAATTGAACACGGACGACATCACCTTCGTAGCCACCGATGCTCACAAGTTGGTCCGCTACAGAAGCAACACCGTCAAAACGCCCGAAGCCACTCAGTTCATCCTGCCGAAAAAACCGTTGCAGCAATTGAAAAACATTATCGGTGGCAGCAACGAAAAAGTTACGGTTGACTATCTCCCCGATGGAAGTCGTATCCGCTTCGTTTACAACAATATCGTTCTCTATTCTTCTTTGAAAGAAGGCGTTTATCCGAACTACAAGAACGTCATCCCGACGAACAACGACAAAACTTTCGTCGTTTCCCGTGACTCGTTCCTCCAGTGTATCCGCCGTGTCGGTATCTATTCCAACCAATCCACTTACCAGATTCGCGTTAGTTTGAATGACGAAATCACCACGATTGCTGCGGAAGACATCGACTATTCAAAGAAGGCAGAAGAAACCATCGTCGGCATTTACACCGGCGACCCGATGGACATCGGTTTCAATGCCAAGTTCCTTCGTGAAATCTTGGAAAATATTGAAGCCAACGAAATCCAAATTGACTTGTCCGTTCCGAACCGTGCCGCGCTCATCTATCCGGTTGACCAACAAGACACTGATGCAGAAAACCTGCTGATGCTCATTATGCCGGTTATGCTCAACAGCTAATTTGTCAAATTCCATAAATCAGAAAAGCGGTGTCATTTCAAAATGGCGCCGCTTTTTTTGTTTATGATTCACATTAGTCCGGTTGTCGGTTCCTTTTACTGCCTTTGAGGCACAATGTTTTCCCGTACCATTTCAATAAGATATTGTACGATTTCGGGATCTTGGATGGACATTCCGTCCAAGGCCTCGTTCACTTCGTCGGTGTCGAACGTGTAGTCAATTTCGTCGGTTTTATAGTGAAAGACAAAGTGAATGTCGGGGTAGGCAGAGACGGTAAGTACCACGGTTCCAGCCAAGTCGCCCATCGGAGGACGGTCCAAGTGAGTGAGTCCGAAGACAGCGGTAACGGTAGTTCCTTTTCCCTTTTCCGACTGAATGTCGAGGGAGCCACCGGTCTGTTCCGCATTCTGCTTGAGCAGCGGGAGACCGAGCCCGACTTTGCGGGTGGTGCGGGTGGTAAAAAACGGATTGATGACTTTCTGCACGGTTTCGGCATCCATTCCGCAACCGTTGTCAATGAAACGCAAGGTGAGCGTATCACTTTCTTGATTTTCAATAACTTCCAACGTGACATCCTTTGCACCGGCGCGGGTGGAGTTTTGCAGGATGTCCATAATGTGCATTGAAAGGTCTTTCATTTTTTTCTTATTAAATAGTTAAGAGAACACGTCTTCCCTCCTCGCCGTGCAGTGCCTTCCTGATTTCCTGGAAGTTACGAGTTTCCAACTCAAACCAACAGGGAGCCGTAGCCACTACATCGGGAAGATGCGCGTCCGAAGCACGGGTGAACATCTTGTCTTTCAAGTACGGGTGTTCTTTCAGAATTTTCTCCTTATCCCCGTGTTTCGACAATTCCACTGCATCGTAAGGCAGATCGAACGGAATAAAACCGAGTTGAGAAATCACACTGTTTTTCATCTTGTCGATGTGGGCGGGAATGAAAATGCCGCCCAATTCCATCACCTTGGCTGCAATGCCTTCAATGTTGACATCCAATCCGGAAGTGAGCAGTCTGGGTTCCTCATAAACAATCTCAAAGTCCTCATTGATTTGCACCTGGTCACCGAAAACCTCTGGAACATTGGGAATGTCAGGCAGGTGCTCGTCTAAAAAATTTTGGAAAAGGTCAAGGGTTTCGTGCGTTTCAAAAAAAGCAAGGCAGTGCGCTTCTTCCTTGGTTGTCACCTCGGCCCCGCACATCACGAAGATGTCACGGTTGTGCGAGTAGTGTTCCGCCAGACGGCAGTGCCGTGTACAGTTGTGGTCGGTGATGCCGATGATGTCAATTCCCTTTTTGAGTGCTTCCTCAATGATAAAATCGGGCGACATATCGAGGTCCCCGCAAGGTGAAAGCAACGTATGGTTGTGTAAATCTGCCTTGAATGTTTGCACGGTTAACGATTGATCAGTTGGTAAACCTTTCCCGTCGTTTCAAAAGTTTGTTCGTTGGTTCCCAAAACAGGAATGCCTTCTTCTACTGCCTGTTGGAGCATATCTTCTTCTGGTGTGCTGCCTTTTACGAGCAGAATGGCGGAGAGCTCTTTGAGGGAAGCAATCGCCAAAACGTTTTTGTGAGTTTGAAGGGTAATCCATATTTGGCCTTCTGTGGCGTGCCCCATCACGTCGCTGAGCAAGTCGGAAGTGTAGCCACCTTTGATTTCTTGATTCAAATTTTCTTTACCGCAAAAAACGGTTAAACCTAAAGCATCAACTAATTCTTGAACTGTCATTTTTGAAGATTATCTTTTTTATTTTTATAAAAAAATATTTTCTAATTATTTGATTAACAACTATTTTAAATCAAGGTGTTTAATAGAATCCTTATCTAACTTGATTTCGCCCCAAACTTTTCTGGTTATTTTCAACGCTTCGGTGGTAGTCAGTTTGTCGGTCTGTTCCAAAATGCGTTGTACAAAGAAGCACTGGCGGATGTCGGCGGTATTGTTGACGACCGCTTCGGCGAGGGCTTTGCACGTCTGGTAGCCACAGATACGGCAATCGACTTGGGGCAGGTCGTTGGTGATTTCGAACACCTTTTTCATCTTCCGCATCGCCACGGAAATGTTGTCGTCCAATTTGTCCATAGAGCGCGGATAAACTTCTCCAACCGACATATTACTACGGAGGAATTTCTTATAATTCAGTATGTTATTTTCTTCCGGGGTAACGGTTTTGGGACGTTTGCGAGCGCGTTTTCTCTGACGTTCGGCGATGAGGAAGCGATTGCCGGCGCACAATATTCCGCCCGCACAACTCTCGTCGCACGCCCGAAGTTCCAAAAAGTCAATGCCGTCCAAGTCCTCGTTTTCCAATTTGTCTAAAAAGTCAGACACGTTGTGAACCTCATCGATGGCTAAGTTGCGTCCCCACGGAATGTCTTTGATTTCACCGCCCGTCAACGACCAAAGGAGACTGTTTCTGGAAATCGGATGGAAGTCGAATTCGTCCTCCCGCAGTGTATATTCTCCCTGCTTGATTACACGGAAAACCTTGTTATACAAGTAGTTCATATTGATAACGCCATCAATGTTGGATTTTTCTTCCCCAACGGGACTTTTAATGGCCGCGATTTTTGCCGCGCAAGGAGCCACATAGAAAATGCCAATATCCTCCGGTTTGATACCGTGTTCGGTCAGTACTTTGCGAATGTAGATGGCCGTCACGTTCAACGGGGGCTTCGTGAGCAGCAGATTGGACACCAAGGAGGGATATTTCACTTGGATTAGACGTACGATGGCAGGGCAAAAGGTAGAAATAATGGGCTTTTCGGCATCGTCATCGCGCAAGTGTTCATTGATTTCTTCTTTCAGAATGTCCACACTTTTTTCAACCTCATAAACGTACTCGAATCCTAAATGGTAGATGGCCGACAGTATGGCTCGCTGGCTGACCTTTTCAGGAAACTGTGCGCTGAAAATCGAAGGAATCAGCAGAACGGGACACTTGTAGTTGTAAATGGTTTCAAAGTCATCTTGCTCAATGTAGATGGCGTTCATCGGACAAATCTGATAACACATACCGCAGTCGATGCAGCGGTTGGAATCCAGAATAGGACGTCCGTCTTCCACGTGGATGGAACAGGTGGGACAGATACTGGTGCAGTGCGAGCAGCCAATGCACAGGTCGTACTTGAACTTGAGGGCGTGGTGAATGTATTCCATAGTTAGAAGTAATTGATGATTTCAACTGTGGTCCCTTTTCCGACGACGGAATTGACTATCAGCTTGTCGGAATTGTTCTTCATATTAGGCAGTCCCATTCCTGCACCGAATCCCATTTCACGCACTTCGGGTGAGGCGGTGGAGAAACCTTGTTCCATTGCCTTGTCGATGTCGGGGATTCCTGGACCTTCGTCTTCCAAACGGATGGAGACGCTGTTTTCTTCCAGGTCAACGAAGATGGTGCCACGGTATGCGTGTGCCACAATGTTGACCTCGGCTTCGTAAAGAGCCACGACGGTACGTTTTACAATGCTCGGATTGACACCAAGCTGCTTCAGCATCTTCTTTACCTCGCTGGAAGTGGTACCGGCGTTGGTAAAGTCCCCTCCTTCAACTTTATACTCGAAATGCATAATTCAAAATTTTAGTAAACTCCTGGCAGACCGGCGCTGTACAGGAGCCCGGCCGTGCGATATAAAGAAAAACTGGTTGAGAGCAATGTCATTTCATTCTCTTCCGCCAATTCTTTCATCTCTTCGGTCACTTGTTTACCTCTGACGAAGAGAATGATTTTGATGTCTGACATTTCGCAAGTCCTGATTGTCTGTACGTTACACAGTCCCGTGATGAGGATGACTGTTTTATCAGTATGCAATGTCAGCACATCGCTCATTAAATCGGATGCGAAGGCGCAGTCGACTTCTTTGTCAATACTGGCCCCGCCTTCTACAATTGTCCCTGAAATCAGGCTGTTGATGTTTTCTATTTTCATAGTTAATCTACCTTTACAATATGATAGCTTTTCTTTCCTTTTTGTAAAAGGATGTATTTCCCATTGATTAAAGAGTCGGTGTTGACCACGTATGTTTCGTTCACCTTCATCTTGTTTACGGAGATGCCGTTGCCTTTCAACTCGCGGCGAGCTTCGCCCTTCGATGCCAACATCTGCGTGGTTTCGGACAGCAGGTCAATAATGGAGATGCCATTTTCAATGTTTTCACGAGATACGGAAGTTTGTGCAACTCCGTCAAACACAGAGAGAAACATACTTTCTGACAAGGAAGCCAATTCTTCGGCTGTTCCTTTGCCAAACAAAATTTCAGACGCACTGACGGCGGCTTCATAGTCGGCTTCGGAGTGAACACGAATGGTAAGGTCTTTGGCCAACGCTTTTTGCAGCACGCGAAGGTGCGGAGCCGCTTCGTGTTCTTTTTCCATCGCCTCAATCTCTTCTTTGGAATAAAGGGTGAAGATTCGGATGTATTTTTTCGAATCTTCGTCACTGCAATTCAGCCAGAACTGATAGAAAGTGTAAGGAGTGGTGCGTTCGGGATCCAACCAGATGTTGCCTTTTTCCGTTTTACCAAACTTGCCGCCATCGGCTTTGGTAATGAGCGGGCAAGTGAGGGCGAATGCCTCGCCATTGGTTTTGCGGCGAATCAGCTCGGTGCCGGTTGTGATATTGCCCCATTGGTCGGAGCCGCCCATCTGCAACTTGCAGTTATAGTTCTGGTTGAGGTACATAAAGTCGTATCCCTGAACCAATTGATAGGAAAATTCGGTGAAAGACATTCCGTCGCCTTCGCCGTTGAAACGTTTTTTGACAGAATCCTTGGCCATCATATAATTGACGGTGATGTGCTTTCCAATGTCACGGATAAAGTCGAGGAACGAGAATTGGCTCATCCAATCGTAGTTGTTGACGAGGATGGCGGCATTGGGTTCTTTGCTATCAAAATCAAGGAATTTGGAAAGTTGTTTGCGGATGCCTTCCTGATTGTGACGAAGGGTTTCTGCGTCCAAAAGATTACGTTCCTGAGACTTTCCAGACGGGTCGCCAATCATACCGGTAGCGCCGCCCAACAGTACGATGGGGCGGTGTCCGCATTCCTGCAAATGCTTGAGCATCATTACTCCAACCAAGTGACCAATATGGAGGGAGTCGGCGGTCGGGTCAATTCCGACGTAAGCTGTTGTCATCTCTTTTTGAAGTTGTTCTTCCGTGCCGGGCATCATATCGTGAATCATCCCGCGCCATTTCAATTCTTCAGTAAAATTCATTGTAGTAGTTTAATTAACTTCTTTATTATTAGTTATTTTTGAATTCTTTTTTTGCTTTCTTTCGTCCAATAAACCGTTTTTCCCAACATTGCCACGCCCCAATAGCCACGCACTTTCAAGCGGCCGTCGGGTTCAATGCTCATATAGGTTTTATAGGTTCCTTTTTTTCCCGGATAGGTAAGTACGCCCCCCTGCCATTCGTGATCTTTCGCATTGTATTTCAATCCTTTCAAAAAAACATAGTTGAGGAATTTTTTCTTTTCAGGATTGCTCACCCACGATACCAGTCCTTCGTAGGTGCCATCGGCGGCCTTGTAAATGTAGTTCTGAGAACCTTCTTTTGAAAATGGATCGATGGAGTAGTAATATCCCACGATATCGTCGGCCTTCTGGGCGTTCAGCGTACAACTAATTGCTACAAAAAGCAGACAGAGAATCAAGTTTCTTTTTTTCATTTAGTTAAATTTGATAGAGAAGGGGATTCAGTTTTTTTTATTTTGAAAAAAGTTGGCGCAAAAGTACGAATTTAGTTTGTAAAGTTCATAAGGTTTGTAAAGTTTATAATGTAGAGACGCAAATTTTTGCGTCTCAGAAATATTACATTCAAAATTTTTGCGTCTCAGAAATATTA
>DCHI01000007.1:82097-118434 GCA_002314795.1 Bacteroidales bacterium UBA1756
CGTCTCAGAAATATTACATTCAAAAATTTTGTAGAAGAAGACATTCCAATTCCGCCTTCTACTGGAACTATTACCCCAAATGATTTGTATCATCCTTATTATCAGATAAAAAAAACGGTCGGTGAGATGCCGACCGTTTTTATGATTCTGAAAAGAAAAAATCTCAGTGATTAGTCACCCAAAGTAGCAACCATAACAGCTTTGATGGTGTGCATACGGTTTTCAGCTTCGTCGAAAACGATGGAAGCTTCGGATTCGAAAACGTCTTCGGTCACTTCGATGCCGTCCATACCGAATTTTTCGTGAACGTCGCGGCCGACTTGTGTTTCCAGGTTGTGGTATGCGGGCAAGCAGTGCATAAATTTGCATTTCGGGTTGCCCGTAAGAGCCATCATTTCCTTGTTGACTTGGTACGGTTTCAACATACTGATACGTTCGTTCCAAACTTCGACAGGTTCGCCCATTGAAACCCATACGTCGGTATAAAGGAAGTCGCAACCTTTAACGCCCTTCTTAACATCGTCGGTAACGGTGACGGTAGCGCCGGTTTCCTTTGCAATTTCCTTGCAAGTTTTAACGAGTTCTTTGTCCGGTTGAAGTGCCTTAGGAGCAACGATGCGAACATCCATACCCATCTTGGCACCGCCAACCATCAAGGAGTTGCCCATATTGAAACGAGCATCGCCGAGGTAAGCGAAGGTGACTTTGTTGAGCGGTTTGTCAATATGTTCGCTCATCGTGAGGAAGTCAGCCAAAATCTGAGTCGGGTGAAATTCGTTGGTCAAGCCGTTCCATACGGGAACGCCGGCGAACTTAGCCAATTCTTCAACGGTAGTCTGTTTGAAACCACGGTATTCGATACCATCGTACATACGGCCTAAAACGCGGGCGGTGTCAGCCATAGATTCCTTGATGCCAATCTGTGAACCGGTAGGTCCCAAATAGGTAACGTGAGCTCCCTGATCGTAAGCGGCAACTTCGAAAGCGCAACGGGTACGGGTGGAGGTTTTTTCAAAAATCAAAGCAATATTCTTGCCGGTCAAACGGGGTTGTTCCGTTCCCGTGTATTTTGCTTTTTTCAGATTGGCTGCCAAATCAAGCAAATATTGAATTTCCTTAGGAGTGAAATCTAATAATTTCAAAAAGTTTCTGTTTCTAAGATTGAATGCCATAATAAATTGGTTTTTAAATGTTTATATATATAATTTGTAATTATTCAAAACGATGTGAAGAGCGGCAACGCCCTTTCCAAACGGGCGGCAAAAGTACGAATTTAGTTTATAAAGTTGGTAAGGTTTGTAAAGTTTATAATGTGGAGGCGCAAAGTTTTGCCCCTATGTTATATTGAATCTGACAATGTTCAAATACAGATAATCGAATTAATAATTAAAGTGTATTTTTGCAACCATAATATTTTAACACTGGTTCTCTTACAGATAAACAAGAGATAGTAGAAATCCATAATGACGAATATGGAGCAACCGAAGATAATCTGTCCAATACAATCAAGAACTGACAGGGTAGGTAGAGGATGCAGAGAAAACTTGGATGTCAATAGAAAAAACGTATGAAAATATACACTCACATCATTGGCGAAGAGCCTTTTGAAAAATGGGCTGAATCTCACGCTGATTGTGAAAAACTGATATTAAAAGGGACCATTAAGGATGATGTTAAAGGTGACGAGCACAGAAAATATGATTCCGTCATTTTTAATATGACTCATTTGAGAATAGTTAATATTGACGAGTTAAACATCGTTTACCAGTATAATACAGAAGAGGAAGCAATAGACTACAATATGATATTTGCTTCTCAGGATGTTTCTTACTTCGATTATGATTTTTCTCTCGGAATACTTGGGAGGATGGTTCTCAATAAAGATTATTCAAATGACTTTTCCGTCAGTGCTGAAGATGTACGCTCTATTGATGGGAAAGTTCTTGTCTGGATAAAGCCACAGGAAGAAATCTCAATACCCTTTGGAATTGAAATTATCGGCAGATATACGTGTTTTTCATTTGAAGATCTTTGTTATTTGAAAATTCCTGACACGGTTAAAGTAATTGAAGACTATGCATTCCATCAGAGCAATCTCAGCGCCACGTTAACTTTGCCTGATAGTATTATCCGCTTGGGAAAATATTCATTTGCAGATTGTGATATAGATAATATCATTTTTCCTAATAATATCAAGATAATACCCGAGGGCTGCTTTAGCGGAGTCGTAATCTTTGATATCGTGATTCCTCCTTCAGTAACTGAGATACAAGACTTTGCTTTTGGTTATTGTTTTGATATTACCGTTCCCGAGGGAGTAAAAAAAATTGGGAATCAGGCTTTTCCTCACGCGGAAGAAATTGACCTTCCATCCACTTTGGAATTTCTCGACACTTCATTTTATGAAGATGAAGATAACCCTCCGGAATGCAACCCCTACATTCGGGTAAATCCTGATAATCCCTGGTTCTATGCCATTGATGGAACACTTTATAAACGAGGACAAGAAGAACCTTATTTGGGCTTCATCTATGAAGAGAAGAAACCTCCTCAATTAGTTTTCTTCCCAGAAACCAAAGATAAAGAATATTCAGTTGAAGAGGTCCTATCCGATTATCCTGAAAACAACATCAAACCAATCAACTCAGAAAAAACACTGTTTTGGGTTTATATGCCTTTTCTGGGAATTAACATAATAGATCGTAGTAAGCATCAATATCTGAGTAAAAAGATGATTAATAATGTGTCATTTATTTTTGAAGGCGCAATTATGCTTACTGACAAAGAATACAATCACCATATATATAGCAACAACTTGAAAGAATTGCTTATCAGTGATAGAAACACATCCTTTTCAATTTATGATTTTGATGAAGAAGGCAGGGTATATATTGAAGAAAATGAACCTATTGATCATTCTAACTTTTTTCCATTTAAGCCATCTCCCGTAAAGCAGTGGTGTATCCGCTATGATGGCACGCCTATTTTGAATCAGAAATATGAAGGTCTGGGTAAATTCTCTAAAGAAGGCATTGCTACTGCTAAGCTTAATAAACGATGGGGAATGATTAACTTGAATGAAGATATCCTCATTCCATTTGAATATCATTCACTCAAAAAATTCAACAACCTCGGATGGGCTGAAGCAAAAAAAGGAAAAAAAACCGGCTACATAGACAGAAACAACAACATTGTCATTCCATTCAAATATGATTTCTTCTACCATAGTTTTGACCATTACGAGGTTGCCATCGCGTTCATCAGAGAAGGAAATAAAGAGAAAGCAATATATATAGACAGGAACAATCAGATACTTGGAATACAAGATATGGATATTTCCCCTGAAGGATTATGGGAAAAAAAATTTCATATTTTCAAATTGAACGGTAAATATGGGTATTGTCTTCAGTTTGGATATGATTTCTCAGGATGCAGATATAAAGCAATTGAAATAATAACTCCTAACCATATCCGTATTTCCGAAGATGGGGAGACATTCACGGAACTGTCTTATTCCAGCATAATGTCATAATACAGTACTCCTTGGTTGGGATTGACTATAGATAAAAGTCACCTTTGCCATTAAGCAGCACAAGACGGACCATATTCTCCATCTCGCAGTAAAATTCGGCGTATAATCCTCTGTGAACACACCCCATCGCATAAAAAAAGTATTGCTATGAGGCATATTATCATCATCAGCCAGCACTGTGCCCTGGGGCTTGTTTGGGGAGAGCTGCGTCGTTCGTAGGTAGGAGAAGTTACGAATAATAAAATGCCAGAGCGTAATAAAAGACTTTTTAGAAGTTCTCTCGATTTTTTGAAAAAAGTGACTTTTTTTGCAATAAATATTCCATACTGCATAAAATATGTACTTTTTTATGCAGTACAGATAGTAAATAGAATAAAAAACGCCTGAGCCGCGGCCTGAAATTTATTTCCTCCCTTTACAAACCTTACAAACTTTACGAACTTTACAAACCTTACGAACCCAAAAAGAAAAAGTCCCGCCTTTGCAGACGGAACCTTTTCGGAAATATAAACAAAGTAACTAAAGTCGGGATTAGAAATAGAGGTCGCGTTCCCCTTTCTTGATGCGTTCAATGCGGGCGAGAAGTTCTTCACGGAACTGCTCATCCACATTGCAGATGTTGTTTTCGATGACTTTCCACCCTTTGGCAGCCACTTCCGGCTTCGCATAATCAACGAGGTATTCGCTGAGCGTGAGGATGGCGTTGGGAGTACAGTAACGTTTGATGAAACCGGGAACACTGAATTCCATAAAATGTTCGCCGGTACGTCCCAAGCGGTAACAAGCCGTACAGAAACTGGGAATGTAGTTGCCGTCCAGCAGTTCATCGATGATGTCACCGAGGTTGCGGTCGTCGCCAATCTTGAACTGTTCGCGGTCCAGGTTCTGGTTTTCCACTTTGTCACTGTTTTTCTCCGTTTCTTCGTGATGATACTTGTAGTCACCAATTTGGAGATTGGTGCCGCCATCAATTTGTGAAATGCCGTATTGGATGGCTTTGGCACGGAATTCGGCCGTTTCGCGGGCGGTCAAAATCATACCGGTATAAGGAACGGCCAAACGGAAAATGGCGATGATTTTTTCAAAGGTGTCGTCATCCACAAAATATTTGGTATCGATGTCCAAACCGGAAGCGTCCTTGATACGCGGGAAGGAAATGGTGTGCGGGCCAACGTTGAAGCAGGCCTCCAAGTGGTTGGTATGACGAATCATAGCCAAAACTTCGAAACGCCAATCGTAAAGACCGAACAGGATTCCGAGTCCGTTGTCGTCGATGCCGGCTTGTTGAGCACGGTCCATAGCGGTGAGTCGCCATTCGTAATTTCCTTTCATCGTGTTGGCCGGATGATACCAGGAATAGGCCTCCGGATGATAGGTCTCCTGGAAAATCTGGTAGGTACCGATGCCGGCTTCTTTCACGGTGCGGAAACCTTCCACATCAAGGGGAGCCGCATTGATGTTGACACGGCGGATAGAACCGTTGCCTTTGCGTACGGAGTAGGCGAGGCGGGTGGTGTGGGCGATAAATTCCGGAGAATATTTCGGAGATTCACCATAAACCAAAATCAGACGTTTTTGCCCGTCATCTTGCAGAGCTTCAATGTTATGGACAAATTCTTCGTCGGTCAAAGTGGTACGAATCTGTTCCCGGTTGGAGGCGCGGAAACCGCAGTATTTGCAATTGTTGATACAGTGATTTCCTACATACAACGGGGCGAACAGCACGATACGGTTGCCGTAGATACGACGTTTCAGTTCGCGGGCACCTTCCTTGATTTCTTCAACCAAAGCCGGGTCCGTTGTATTGACGAGAACGGCGGTCTCTTCCAACGTGAGGCGTTCCTTGCTCAATGATTTTTGAATAAGGGCGCGGACACGTTCGGGCGTACTTTTCGTGTTATTGATGAAATCCCAAATTTCATCAGGATCAATAAAAGGTTTGCCAATTTCGTCGGGAATACGACATTTTTCTGGATTGAATTTCATAACGTAACAGTTTGATTTATTGCAATTTGATTTTTTAGTTTTCTTCGTTTCTTCGTTTTCCCTTTGCCACCATCGACTTAGCTTCCACATCGGGCAGGCGGCCGAGTTTTCCGGTGAGGGCACTGATTTGGTCGGTGTCGCCTTCAATGATGAGGGAAATGAAATGGAGGTCACGTTCGCGCAGAGGCAGTCCCTGACGGGCCATAATCAAAGACGCAAACTCCGAAAGAAGTTCGTTTACTTTGGGAACGATGTCGCGATTGGATATGAGGATGCTGATGCTTCCGATTCTCTTTTCCATTAGATTTTCCTTTGGATTAGACTGATTAACAATAAAATGCCGAATTTGTTTACTTTGGGGAAGACGCATCCGCCCCTCGGAG
The DNA here is from genome assembly GCA_002314795.1 of Bacteroidales bacterium UBA1756. Lineage (GTDB taxonomy): Bacteria > Bacteroidota > Bacteroidia > Bacteroidales > WCHB1-69 > UBA1756. The sequence goes on from DCHI01000007.1 coordinate 87,999, forward strand.
CAAAACGACGCGGCAAAAGTACGAAAAAAAGTATGAAAAAAGTATGAAGTAGAAAGTAGGAAGTGTGAAGTATTAGTATGGGCTATAAAGGGGGTAATATCACTTCGTTTTGTTGTTCGTTAGGGTGAAGCAGAAACATACAGTAATAGACTGGAAGATAAGTCACTTTATCCTCTTTCTTCACCTCGCGATCGTTGCAAAATACGATGGCACGCTGGATGTCATAGTCAGCGTTCCCCATAAAACGCGCCAATGATGTGTGAATACGATAATCTTTGCCCGACTTAACCTCTATCGGCAGAACACTCAGTCTATCATAGTCATCTACCAAAAAATCAACTTCCCCCTTTTTTTTATTGTCGTAATAATGCAATGGAAAACCGTGTGCGTGAAGCTCTTGAGCAACAACCGACTCATATACTGCCCCTAAATTCACGCTCTTTTGCTCATCTAATACGGCATTGACATTCAAACCATACAGTAACTGTGTCAATATTCCCACATCATTCAAATAGAGTTTTATCAGATTTTTGTGTTCGCTTTCTATCAATGGAAACACAGGATTGCTAATGGCAGTTACTCCGAGAGTGATTCCACTATTGGCAAGGTACTCGAATTCGTCGGCGTAATCCATAAAATCCTTTCCCTTCTTGTCTTCTATATTCTTGAATATGATGCGTTTCTTGCGATTTTCAAGGGTACTCGGGATTAGATCATATATCTTGCGTATTTTCAGTTTTCGTCCGGAATCATATTGTGATGCGTCAAGTTTGTAAAGATTATGAATCTCACTTTGTGTCTGTCTTACACGTACCATATTGCGGTCAGCCAAAAAGCGATTCACAGCTTCCGGCAGTCCTCCGATAAGCAGGTAGTATCGGAATCGTTTCATTATCATTTGGTGTTCCTCCTCACTCAGACTCTCTTGTGAAACGAACTTCATTCTTATTTGCTCAATCCATTCCTCTGTAGTTCCTACGGCCCATAAAAATTCCTCAAAATCAAGTGGATACATTTGTCTAACCTCAATACTTCCTATGGGAATGGATGGCGTTTGAGCTAACGCTATGCCTAACTGTGACCCACTGGCAATATAGCGGAAACGGTTCTCTTCTCGAAGAAATTTCAACATTGTAAACAGATGAGGGTATGCTTGTATTTCATCTAAGAAAATAAGTGTGTCGCGTTGGTCCCCCAAGCTTTTTTTTACATAGTTGCCTAAACGGATATAGAAATCCTGCGTGCTATGGATATTTAAATATAAATAATTGATATTTAATATATTATATGTAATTTTATTTTTATTTACCTACTTTTTCCGATTTTTATATCATAATTTCACCTACTTTTTCCGATTTCCGCAAACTATTACATTAAAGAAAAAACTCCTACTTTTGCGGCCTGTTTTTTTGTATGAGAAGAATCACCCTACTTTTTATTGTCCTTTTATTAAACAGTTTTCTTTTTGGACAGACTACGCCCGAAGAGATGTTGAAGAAAGGTAACGACTATTACGAAGGCAAAAACGGTGTTGCGAAAAACTTTCCAAAAGCCGTCTATTGGTACCGTCAGGCGGCGGAAAAAGGCAACTCCGATGCTCAGAACCAGTTGGGTTTCTGTTACTTCCAAGGGGATGGAATCCAGCAGGATTTTAATGAGGCGCTGAATTGGTTTAAAAAATCGGCAGAAGGTGGAAGTGCCAAAGGACAGACCAACCTCGCAGCCTGTTATCATAAAGGAGAAACTGTTGAGCAGTCCTACGAAAAAGCGGTCAAGTGGTTTACCGCCGCTGCCAAGCAAGGCTACGCCTCCGCGCAGTTCAATCTCGGTCTCTGTTACGAAAACGGGGAAGGTGTTGACACCTCGTACAGCGAGGCGGCCAAATGGTACCGCGCCGCCGCCGAACAGGGACACGCGGAAGCACAAAACAACCTCGGTATGCTTTACGATGCCGGTCAAGGGGTGCAGCAATCGTATGCCGAAGCCGTCAAATGGTACAAACGGGCGGCGGACAAAGGGTGTACGATGGCTGAATATAACCTCGGCATTTGCTACAGCAAAGGGCAGGGAGTTCCGCTCTCGTACTCCAAGGCGGTGGAATATTTCCGAAAGGCGGCAGACAAGGGCTTTGCCGACGCGCAGTACAATCTCGGAGTCTGTTACTACTTTGGGCACGCTGTCGTAAAGTCAGAGCACGAAGCGGCCAAATGGTGGAGCAAAGCGGCCAAGCAAGGCCATAAGGGTGCGATGGATGCGATGATGCAACTTTAGTCTAAATATGTAAAATATTGCAATTTAGATATATATGAGTTTAACAACCAATCCATTTATCACATACGGATAGTCACTTCGCTTTGCACCGGTATTTCGTTTGACGGGTTCGCAACGACATATAATGAATGAGATGTTCTCGTCACCAGCACGTCCTTTTTATCAAAGTGTTTCTTTGATGAGTTTAAGACGTATCATCTTGGTTCAGCAAGCAGCGTACAAAAAGCAGCCCAGGTATTATTGAATAAGCAAATCATCACTCGTAATGCCAATCAGTACGAGCCGTACGATAAATTTATGGCAATGTGGCTGTCTAACCAAATGTAATCTATACTGCCTCGCTCTGTTCGCGGCATAGTCTCCTGAAAAATCAATTAACATTTATTAGCATTTCAAAAAAAATGATTACTTTTGCCCGCTTTTTTTGAAAATGAACAATTTGTACATTTTAGCGGGTTGCAATGGAGCTGGCAAAACGACTGCCGCTTATCACCTCTTGCCTGGAATCTTGAAATGCAAGGAGTTCGTCAACGCGGACGAAATCGCAAAAGGCATTTCCCCTTTCCAGCCGGAAAAAGTGACTTTTGCCGCCGGAAAAATTATGACGCACCGCATTGCCGACCTGCTTGAAGCCGAAAAAAGCTTCGCCATTGAAACCACCCTTTCCGCTCTTTCCTACCTGCGTATCATCCAAGATGCTCAGCAGAAGGGATATTGTGTCACCCTGATTTATTTCTGGCTGCAAAGCGTTAACCTTGCCAAAGCAAGGGTGCGCCTGCGTGTGAAAGAGGGTGGCCACTCCATCGCCGAAAATGTTATCGAACGCCGCTACAAACGAGGCCTCATCAACTTTTTTGAACATTTCATCCCCGTTTGCGACAATGTTATGGTCTTTGACAATTCCAGCGAAGAACCTAAAATGGTGATGGCAAAAACCAAAGAAAAACCTATCGAAATTTTTGACAACGAGATTTATAACCAAATCTTAATTAGTTATGAAGGAAACAGAAATTCAACGACTTAGAAGAAAAATAATCAAGGGACTCTCCCTCTCATCTTCTTTAATGATGGATGAAAAGATTAAAGCACACACTTCCATTGCCATTATGCACGAAAACCACGTGAAAGTGTTTGATGCCGATGTCTATAAAAGGATGAAAAACGATGTCTCTTTCTAAACATTCTGGATTGAAATCCAGTACATTACGCATACTCGTCCTCGTCGGAGCCATTCTGCTCGCCTACGTCGATACCTTGACCTTGCACTACGCTTCGGATGACCGGATGATTATTTTTGAAAACGACTACACCCTCAAAGGTTTTGACGGCATCCGCGACGTTATGACCAAGGATGCCTTTACAGGCTTTTTTGGAGATGATGACAACCTTGTGGCGGGCGGCCGTTATCGTCCCCTTTCTCAAATTTCCTTTATCATTGAGTATGAATTGTTTGGCGGTTCCATTCACGATAAAGTCGGGTTCCACCAAGCGCCTCAAAACGAACAGCTTTTCACCGACAGCATTCTTCCCGTGGTTCAACACGCCGGCAATCTGATTCTGTTCATTTTATTGTGCATCAGTATCTATGCCCTTCTCAAGAAACTGTTTCCCGCATACGAAAACGAAAAATGGTACTTTTCGGTTCCTTTTATGGCAACCTTGCTTTTTGCATTGCATCCGCTTCATACAGAAGCCGTTGCCAATATCAAAGGGCGCGACGAAATTATGTGTATGGTAGGCGCGATTTTGGCACTCTACAGCGCCGTCCGTTTTGTAGAAACCCGAAAATGGTGGTGGCTCCCCATCGCCTTCATTGCTATGCTTTTCGGCATTTTTTCCAAAGAAAATGCCATCACTTTCTTGGCGGTTGTCCCTTTGGCTGTCTTTTTTATGAATGGTCAAAAAAAAGGAACCGACTACCTTTGGACGCTGCTGCCCATCATTGCTGCCTCGGCACTGTTTATGGTGGCCCGCAGCAATGCGCTCGGCGGGGTGATGAACGAGGGTTCAAACGACATTCTCCTCAACAATCCCTTCATCCATTCCACGAAGGCACAGGAAATTGCGACCGTCATTCTCACTTGGGGAATCTATTTGAAACTGATGATTTTCCCGCATCCCCTTACGCACGATTACTACCCGCACCACATTGAAATCACCGGTTTTTCCAACCCCGTCGTCTGGTTCATCACGGCCATCATCGTTGGTGCTATCATTTTTGCTATTAAAAATTTAAAGAAAAAGAATGTCGCTTCGTTCGGCATTTTGTTCTTTATCATCACATTTTCAATTACTTCCAACTTGCTTTTCAATGTCGGCACGTTTATGAACGAGCGTTTCCTTTTCACATCGCTGCTCGGTTTTACGTTGCTTGTGTCCTTCCTGATTCAAAAATTGCAAAAGACAAAAGTATCGGGCAAAACGATGACAGTTGGAATCGTGCTGCTCTGTCTCCTTTATGGTGGCAAGACGGCGGCTCGAAACCTCGTCTGGAAAGACGATATCACACTTTTTACTACGGATGTAAAAACCTCACAAAACAGTATCAAGTGCAACGTGTCGGCAGGAGGAAGCTATTTGAAATTGTACGACCAGACGGGAAAGAAAAAATATCTGAAACTTGCTGAAGAACACCTCATTAAAGCAATAAAATTAGGAAGTACGACCACCGAGTCTTATTCGCTTTTAGGCAAAATGTTTTTTATGAAGGAGGATTATTCCCGCGCCGTCCAATGCTACCAAACCATTTTGGATGCCAATCCGAATGACGCCTTGGCGAAAGACAACCTCCAGGTGACTTTGAAGGCGATGCAGCAGCACGAAACGGACCATCTGTCTGAATTGATGGACGAAGGAAAGGTAGATGAAGCGTTGGCATTGGCAAACCAACTTTTGGAAAAGAATCCTAATTCCGCATTGGTTTACAATAGTTTAGGTAGAATTTACGGACAAGGAAAAGGGGATATGGCAAAGGCCATTTTCTATTTGAAAAAAGCCATTGAAGTGGATTCGACGTTTGTAAGCGCTTGGGAAAACCTTGGAATTGCTTACGCTACGCAAGGTGATTTTAAGGGTGCATTGAGCTGTTTTTCCAAGGCATTGGAATTAGACCCGAAGAACAAGCACGTGATGGACAACATCCTCAATCTGTATCGCAACACGGGTGATGTAGAGGCGGAAAAAGCGTTCAGAAAGAAGTACGGAATTTAAGTGGAATCATACGACGCGTGACGGTACGTTATTCCTTTATCTTGTCGTTCCTTCTACCCAATATTTTATTAAATATCAGTGTGTTAAGAAATCAATGTAGTTTTCCTGATTGATAACTTGAAATTTAGCTTCAGGATAATTCTGTGCAAATGTAGCAGGTAATGTCGCTTTTGCTTTTTTCCATTTCATTTCGTAACAGGTCATTATGCCATCTTGAATCTCAATAAGATCGACTTCTTGTTGGCTAACAGTGCGCCAAAAATATAATTGCGCGTCGCGCAGCTGATAAGCATTCTGTTTCATCCGTTCGCTAATGATGAAATTTTCCCATAGGGATCCTTTGTCATTGCGGAGTTCAAGTGGAGAAAAGTTGGAAATCAGTGCGTTTCGTATCCCGTTATCATAAAAATAGATTTTTTTACCTTTCTTGATCTCGGAACGCATATTTCGACTATAGGATGGTAGCTTGAAAATGACGAAGCATTTTTCTAATAAATCAATGTAGTTTCCCACGGTCTCTTTATCTACGCCAAGCGTTTTTGATAATTCACAATAAGAGACCTCACTGCCGATTTGTAGAGCCAAAGCTCGAATGAGTCGTTGTAACAAGTCGGGTTTCTTGATTCCTTTATAGGTAAGTAAATCGCGATATAAATAATTGTTAGAAAGGTTATTGAGAATGCGTCTTGCATCCTCTGGATGGGTGACCACATCGGGATACATCCCATAAATAAGACGCTGTTCCAACAATCTTTTTTCCTCCCTTTCCGATGTGTGCGCTGCTAATTCTTCTGTGCTTAAAGGATACAAATGGTATTCAAAGCAACGCCCAGTTGCTGCTTCGTTTATCCCCTCAGCCAATTCCAATGAAGAAGAGCCCGTCACCAATATTTGAGCTTCCGTATGTAAATCAGCCATCATTTTCAGCGTTAAGCCAATATTATGAACTCGTTGGGCTTCATCTATGACGACTATCTTATGATTTCCTATCAATTGCCGTAATTCTGTGGACGTTTTGGCCTCAAGAGCCAAACGGTCATCGTAGTTATCGCAATTAAGTAATAGAAAATGGTCTTCAGTAGAAGTCAGTTCTTCAAAAAGCGTGGTCTTTCCTACCTGTCGCGCGCCAATCATCACAATGATTTTTCCTTTACCAAAGTCATTTTCAATAGGTTGTAATAATTTTCTTGGAATCATACCTTCAATTTTGTTTCGGCAAAAGTACAATATTTTTCGGTTGTAACCGCTAAATATGGATATATTTTTCGGTTACAACCGCCAAAAATAGATATATTTGGCGGTTGTAAGCGTGAAGCAGCAAGCAGATTGCCGCTAAAATTCGGCGTATTCCTTTAAAAGTGCGGCACAACCAAGCGTGACATCCTCCCAAGTGGCATCGAAATTTCCTGTGAACCAAGGGTCTGCCACGTCGTGCGGATTGCCAGTATGGTCCATCAGTAGGGAAACTTTGCCGTCAACGTCTTCACCGATGATGGCCTTGATTCCTCGCAAGTTGTTGTGGTCCATTGCAATGATGGCATCATAGTAGTCGTAGTCGGCGCGTGTCATTTGACGAGCCGTTTTGCCGGCACAGCCGATTCCGTTTTCTGCTAATTTCCGTTTGGCAGGCGGATAGACGGGGTTCCCGAGTTCTTCGTCCGATGTCGCTGCGGACGCAATTTCAAATCGAGCTTCCAATCCGGCCTCTTTCACCATTTTTTTCATCACAAATTCAGCCATAGGACTTCGACAGATGTTGCCCAAGCAGACAAATAATATTTTCATAAAATATTGAATATTAATTTTTTATAATTCTAAGACGGCAGTAGTGTTTTCGTCCAAAAACTTCCCGCCCGGATAGGGTGCCGTGTAGTCCATATTCAACCAAAGCTTCCCGTTGGAATCGGTATGATAATGGATGGTTTTATTTTTCGCATCCTTTTTGAACAACTTGTTGCGTATAAGATAGATAACGTTGTCCAAGTCCGCTTTTGATTCAAAACCTAATTCCGGATAGATATGGTTCGCCGTACGCACCAACCGCACCGAGGCACCGATGGATTTGAGGCACGCAGCCATCAGAATGCTGTAGTCGTCGCAGTCGCCGGAAAGCCGTTTGAGCGAAACGGTCGCCTTGGCAATGTACTCGCGGTCCGTCGGATCTTTGATGTAAATCCATTCATCATTGATGGCCTTCCAGACGGCAATGCATTGCACGTACTGCTTTTCCTTTCCTTCCTGATATTTTTGGAAATTCTTTTTTACCGCCTCGTGCGAAAAATCCATAATCTCCGGAGCGGTGAATTCGATGGCGTTGACGATGGTCTGGCGACGGGGGAAGACGGCTTCGGAACCGATGTCGTGTAAAGATTTGGAGTCATTTGCCAAGTTCGACACCAGTCCTCGATAGTCCCAAAAAATGTTTTCAAAACTGTAATGACCAGTCAGTGAGCTTATTAAAAGTGAGGTAAAAATCACGCCCAGAAGAATCCAAACGAATTTTCTTATCTTTTTTAATAAAAAGAAAAAGAACAGGAAAAGAATGACGAACAGCAGAAAACGGTCCAAGTTGTAAGGCCAGCCCCAAATTGGTGTGACGCGGTGCAAAAGGATGAATACCGGTAGAACGACCAACGCCGTAACGATGATTGTGAGCAAGTTGGACACGATGGCTCCCCCACTGAAATCGGGGGTGAGCTGATGCTTGAGCCAAGGCCAAAACGGCTGACGCTTGCTTTTTCTCTCTTGAGCGGGAAGGTGTTCTTTGACTTCGGAAAGAACTTCCTTTTCGGTCGGGAGCTGTTCTATCGACTGGTTTTCCATTTTAATTATTTGTGATTAAGACAGATGGATGGTCTCTTCTAAGAATTTTCCACAATCCTCAAAAGTTTCAAATGTGTGTTCCTCAGGAACGAGGTTGGGAACGACGTTCATTTTGGTCAACATATACTTCGGCTGAGGTTGAATGATGGTCATCAAGACGGTGACGCCACGTGACTGCAAATCCTTGATGGCGGTTTCCATTGCGTACAACCCTGACTGGTCCATAAATGAAACCAAGCGCATACGGATGATGACGATTTTTGCCGTTGACGGAATGGCGTTCATCACTTCCTGGAATTTTGTGATGGAACCGAAGAAGATAGGGCCGTTCAAACGTTGGATGTAGATTTTGCTGCGAACCTCGTCGGTTAACACGTGTTCATCTTCCCACGGAATTTCCTTGTCAAACGTGGTGATTTTATCTAAATGATAACTACCTTCTACTAAGTCACTTGCGCGTTTCATAAACAAGACGCAGGCAATCACCATTCCAATTCCGACGGCAATGAGCAAATCTACAAAAACGGTGAGGAACAGCACGGTAATCAGCACGACCGCATCGGCCTTGGGGATTTTCAGAAGGTCTTTCAGTCCCTTGAAATCGATGATGCCAATACCGACCGTAATCAGAATGCCCGCCAACACGGAGTAGGGAACGAACTTGACTAAACTTCCCAAACCGAGCAGTACGGCTAACAGGAACAGTCCGTGAACCATTCCGGACAGCCGCGTACGCCCGCCGCTGTTGATGTTGACAATCGTACGCATCGTGGCGCCGGCTCCCGGAAGTCCTCCGAACAAACCTACCGCCATATTTCCAATTCCTTGTCCGATAAGTTCTTGATTACTATTGTGTTTTGTTTTTGTAGTATTGTCAGCAACTACCGAAGTGAGCAGCGTGTCAATGGAGCCGAGTCCGGCCAACGTCAGAGCGGGAATAACCGACATCTTGATGACGGCTAACCAGTCGATACCGGCAACCGCGTGATTGACAAAGAAGGGCATCGGGAATCCGGACGGAATATCTCCGATGGTGAGACGCGCGTCAAAATGGATGAGTACGGACACGATGGTCATTACGATGAGTGCGACCAAAGTGGCGGGTACTTTTTTGGTGAGAAGGGGGAAAAGATAGATGATGGCAACAGTCCCCAAACCAAGAAGAAGAGCCATAACATCCAATCCGCCAATCTTTTCAGGAAGTTGCGTGATCATATCGACTATCAGCACCGGCGATTTCATACCAAGCAGCGGGTAAATTTGTTGCACAATGATAATGATACCGATACCGCTCATAAAACCGGAGAGAACAGGATAGGGGATATAACGGATGTATTTTCCTATTTTGAGAAATCCGAACAGAATCTGGAAGGCGCCGCAGAGGATGGCGGCAAGTGCCATACTTATAACAACTGTCTCGATGCTATGCGGTTGCGAGGTGGCCCAAACGGTGGAAATAAGGGTGGCCGAAATGACCGTCATCGGGCCGGTTGGGCCGCTCACCTGCGACGGCGTTCCACCGAACAGAGCGGCGAAAAAGCCAAGCATCATTGCGCCTGTCAGGCCCGCCAATGCACCAATGGCACCGATGTTCCCGACCTCTTCCACGCTAATCACACCGAACGCCTGGATACCGAATGCCAATGCGAGCGGCAAAGCCACGATTCCAGCCGTTAATCCTCCAAAAATATCTCCCTTTAGGTTTGATTTGTCAAATAATTTCATCTATTTTGCTTTTAATGATTATTTATTAAAAATATAATTTACTGATTTAAAATCATTTAAAAATAAAAAATGGAGTTTAAAATAAACGCGCAAAGGTACTAATTTAAGTAGAAAGTTGGAACGCAGAAGTAGAAAAGTATGAAGTAAGAAGTAGGAGGTAAGAAGTAGGAGGTATGAAGTTGGGGGATTTTGCGGATGATGATTTTTTTGGCAACGAATAAATACGGTTATTCCTCAATAAAATTTTCACAATACTATTTATTACTGTTTTTTTCTATCTTTGTGAAAATTTTAGTGATAATTAAATATTTGCTAATCAATAATATGAAAAGATTCTTGGCTTTATTGTCGCTTTTGTTGGCCTTCAGTTTTTCTATTGCTCAGGGGCAAAAAACGTTGGAACCGAAAGACCATTACAATTACACTATGGGCAAGGCAGCCTATAATGAAGGAAATTATGAGATAGCTGTGCAACTTTTCGTGAAAGAAATTGGCACTTATCCGGAAAATGGGTATGCCTATTTTTGGCTTTCGAGAATTTTCACCAACTATTTTTATTATGAGAGTGCAATTGCTTCTTTGCGTACGGCTCAAAAGAATATTTCCAAGCAAGATAAGTATTACCAAGGGGCTGTCAATCGAGAACTCGGAATTTTGTATATGCAGTTCCGACAACCGAATCAGGCATTGGAGTATCTTTCACTTTCCCTTAAAATGAATCCGGGTGACGTGGAAGCTTATCTGTACCGTGGTCGCTGTTATCAAACCTTAGGAGATGACGATAAGGCCATCGGTGATTTCTCGTCTGCCGTCAAACACGGGGGAGAATCCGATGCTTTGGACGAGTTGGCGCGCGGTTACGAAAGAATGGGGGATTTTCAAAAAGCCCTTCAGATTACGGAGGCCTCTTTGCGAGAAACTTCCGATTCTGTTTCGTTGATTGCTTATCGTGCCGAATTGAAAATCAGACAGAAAAAATATGATGAGGCCATTGACGACCTGGTCCTTTTGTTGAAAATGAATGATGTATATCATTTGGCTATGTATATGTCGCAGGTCCCTGAAGAATTTGGCCCAACATTGGAAGAGAAATTGCTGTCCGACTGTTCTCATTCCGACAAGATGTATGTGTATCGGCTCCTTGGACATTTTTACCGAATGAACGAAAATTATGATCGTGCTCTTTACTACTACTATAACGTTTACAATCAGGAAAAAGAGTCCTCTGATATGCTTGATATTTCCAGAGTTTGGGAGTCTGTAGGAGACTATGAAACGGCCCTTCGTTGTTTGGAAGCAATTGCAACGACAGATTCCGTTAATTATGATATTTCAGGTTGCCGTGCCGACAACCTCGTTGCTCTTGGGCGTTATGAAGAGGCGCAGGCCGCTTGTCAAAAAGGTATGGATAATAGCCCGGAATCTCCTGATATTTATCAGTCTATGGGACTACTTCACTCCATTCTGAAACGTTTTGATGATGCGGCGGCAGATTATGAAATGGCATTAGTGCTGAATCCGGAGGATAGGGGATTGTATTTTAATTATGCAATGACTCAGAAAAAAAATGGGAATAAAGAATTGGCTGACAAGTATTTCAAACAAGTAGTTTGCCGAGATACGCTCTCCTCTCCCGATTCATATACAGCCTTGTCCGAATGGTATTTGGGCCATTCGCAAAAAGCCGTTGGGAAATTGGACACATCGGATTATTATGCGACATTTCGCTATTATGCTCTTGTCGGTCAGGAAGATAGTTGCTACCACTATTTGGAACTGGCCTTGAAGGATGGCTTCAGAGAGTTTTACAAATATGAACTTGACGATGAAATCACCTCTGTTCGTTCAATTCCTCGTTTTTCGGATCTCATTCGTCGCTATCGTGAACAGATGAATGCGGAAATAAATGCATTGCGAGAAAAATATTTGAACAAATAAATTCCCCATAAACAATTAGAAAATACGTAATTATGAAATATCTATCACATTTCTTTCTCTTTTTAGCTTTGTTAATGGCTCTTTCCTTTGCTTCGGCTCAGCAAACGACAGACAAGAATAACTATAATGTTGCCCGTGGGTTGAATGCACTGCAAAGTGGTTCTATGGAGGAAGCTCACAAGTATTTTGAAATGGAATTGGAGGTGAATCCTAAGAATGGTTATGCGTCTTTATGGAATTCAGTTGCCTATATAGCAGATGAGAATTCTTCAAAGGCATTTTCCTTTATCACTGACGCTTTGGCGAATTTGCCGAAAAAAGACAAGGAGTATATTGCTGCGGCCTATTCAGCACGCGCCCAAATCTACGAAGATTTGTTGGCAAATCGCGATGCTGCCATCGCCGATTATACAAAGGTGATTTCCCTTTCCCCAATGGATCACAACGGATATGAAAGTCGTGCTAACCTTTATTTCTTACAAAAAAAGTACGATTTGGCTGAAGCCGATTATCAAAAAATCATCTCCATCAGTCCGCCGTCTATAGAACCTTATTTGGGGCTTGGAAAGATTCTTATAGAACAAAAAGAGTATAAAAAAGCGATTGATAAGTTCTCCTTTGCAATCCATATCTCTCAAGGTGCCAATGCTGCAGCTTACTTGTGCCGTGCCAAGGCTCACTTCCGCTTAACTAATTACTATGAAGCCGTTGATGACCTCTTTCGTTCTTTGGAAATAGAACAAAATGATGAAGTTTGGCAGTTGATGGAAGAAATGCTCGATTCCGCAAGCTCCGTTGTGTTGGCACGGTTAAAGATAAAATGTAGGGCGAATCCAAATGATGTTTCCTGGCACTTTATTACGGCCTCGGCATATATGCAGGTGAAATCGTTTGGAGAGGCCCTTACTTATTGTAAGGAGTGTTATAAAATTGAGCCGAATTTCTTTTCAGCATCAGTTCTTGCAAATTGTCTGTCTGATATGGGAGATGGTGAGCACGCAATGGAATATGCTGATATTGCAATGGATTATGATTCTACAGATATCGACTTGCTTATGCTGATGGCGCAAATCGAGTCCGAAGATGATAATTGGAAAGAAGTTATGGAACTGATGGATGAATGCGTCGCTTTAAAACCGGAAAATAGTACTGTTTACAGTAGGCGTGCGTGGTTCAAGTCCATCTCCGGTGACGTGGCTGGAGCGGTTGACGATTATTCTTCCTCCATTGTGTTGGATGCTTCGGAGCCTTATCCTTTTTTTGCTCGCGGCCACGCATACTTGATGCTCGGTAACGAGAAGGAGGGCCGTCGCGATTTAATGAAGGCAATTGAGATGGATACCGATATGACCTCACTCTCTTGTGCCCATTATGCTTGGCTCTATCTCGGTGATACGACGAAGGCCTTGCAACTGCTGGACACGACCTTGAAATACGAAGATGAACCCAATTATAATGCCGCTTGTATCTATTCTCTAATAAATGATCAAGAAAAAGCATTGAAACATTTGCGCCTCTCGTTTGAAAAAGATAAGCAACGCAATCTGTCTCACTGGCGTCACGACCGTGATTTGAACAATATTAGAAATCTGCCAGAATATACGACAATGGTAGAAGAATTTGAACGGACGCTGGCCGATGAAATAAAGGATAATAACGTCATATTGGGTGTGTATAATGAAAAGGTGGTTGAAATTCCTTTTGAGAAAAAGAGTGGCGTGATGGAAATCAAGTGCAAAATCAACGACCTGCCTCTTTACTTCATCTTTGATACGGGTGCTTCTGATGTCTCCATTTCAGAAGTTGAAGCCACTTTTATGTTGAAAAACAACTACTTATCGGAAAAAGATATTGTTGGAACGCGCAATTACTTGACGGCCAATGGGGAAATCTCGGAAGGAACGGTTATCAGTCTCAATAGCATTCAAATAGGTGAAATGCAGCTTCACAACGTGCTTGCATCTGTGGTGAAAAGTCAGAACGCACCGCTATTGTTAGGGCAATCGGCCTTGCAACGCTTGGGAAAAATGGAAATTGACAATGACCGAATGGTTATCCGTTTTACCTATCGTGAGGAGCAATAACCAGTGCAGATTTTTATTGAAAAACATTTCGTGAGTACGTGAAAGGTGCTTTGTTTGTGGAACAATCTTCCCGAAATTTTATGTACCTTTGCCGCCAAATTTTGAAATTATGCAACCTATTGTATGTAACGACTTTAAGGATACCCGTTCCGGATTCGGTGCGGGCTTGGTGGAAGCGGGTCGCCGCAATCCCAACGTTTTTGCCCTCTGCGCCGATGTAATCGGTAGTCTGAAAATGGGTGACTTTATCAAGGAATTTCCTGATAGATTTATTCAAACCGGTATCGCCGAAGCGAATATGATAGGCATTTCCGCTGGACTCGCTTTGAGCGGAAAGGTTCCCTTCGCCGGCGCTTTTGCTGGTTTCGTCTCCGGCCGCGTCTATGACCAGATTCGTATGACCGCCGCCTATTCTAACCTCAATGTGAAAATCGCCGCGTCTCACGCCGGTATTACCGTGGGCGAAGATGGCGCTACGCACCAAATGATGGAAGACCTCGGATTGATGAAAATGCTTCCTAATATGGTGGTTATCAATCCTTGCGACTATAATCAAACCAAGCAGGCAACCCTCGCCGTCGCCGAATACGTTGGCCCCGTCTATTTGCGCTTCGGTCGCCCCGCTGTCCCGAATTTTACGCCCGCCGACCAACCTTTCGTCATCGGAAAAGCGCTGACAATGAATGAAGGAACGGATGTCTCCATCTTTGCAACCGGTCACCTTGTATGGCACGCCCTTGAGGCCGCTTACGAACTCTCTCAAAAAGGTGTTAGTGCGGAGGTTATTGACATTCACACGATTAAGCCGCTTGATGAAGAAGCCGTTCTTCGTAGCGTTGCCAAAACTCGTTGCGTCGTTACCGCTGAAGAACATATGATGAACGGCGGTTTGGGTGACAGCATCTGCCAGTTGCTCGGTCGTAAATTCCCCGCTCCGGTGGAAATGGTAGCCGTTAACGATAAATTCGGTGAAAGTGGAAAGCCCGCTGAACTGATGACAAAATACGGCTTGGATACGCAGCACGTGGTAGAAGCCGCCCTCAAGGTGATTACCAGAAAATAATTTCCAATGGAAGAGCCCAAAGTGGTGAAATTTCCTGATCCGGATGAGCAAATCCTCTCTCTTTTTAATGATGAAAAGACAAAAGAGAATGGGTTTCGGCTCCTGATGGAAAAGTATAAGAAGTATGTCTATTACTATATTCGTCGTTTCGTCTATTCTCACGTCGAGGCTGATGATTTGACGCAGGATGTTTTTGTCAAGGTGTGGCGCTTCTTGGGAAATTTTCGCGGTGATTCTACTCTAAAAACTTGGATTACACGCATTTGCATTACCACTTGTCTTTCTTTTCTAAAAAAGAAAAAAGAGGCCTTGGCGTTAGGCGATGACAAGTTTACCGACCATTTGTGGAATACGGCAGCCGAAACGCACTATTTTTCGGCCGACCGAATGGAACAGTGGTTGCAGGAAGCCATCATCCGACTTCCTGAAAAACAGCGAGTTGTGTTTACGCTCCGCTACTATGACGAGCTCCCGTACGAAGAAATGTCAAAGGTACTCAACACTTCCGTTGGTGCGCTGAAAGCATCGTACCATTTTGCACGGGAAAAAGTGGAAGCCTATTTGAAAGAAAGAGTTAATTGATTTTGTTCCAAACCTCCCTCAAGGAGGCGAAAGAATTTTGCAAAAGTTCCGTCACACGGGACTCTTCTACCCATACCGCTTCGGAGATTTGTTCCTCCGTTTGTGGAACGGGTTGATTGCTAATGGCTTCCATCTCGAACCAGATGGTTTCTTTCAGCATTTTTGGTCCGTAGGTATCGTACGTGTGAAAAACGGAAAAAGACCGTTGGCCGGTGATGCGAGCCGCGATTCCCGTTTCCTCCTCTACTTCACGAAGTGCCGTTTCTTCAATCGTTTCGCCCTCTTCGGCTTTCCCTTTCGGAAAATCCCAAACGCCGCGGCGATGAATCATCAGAACCTGTCCAGTTTCGTTACGAACAATGCCTCCAGCGGCTCGGATATATTCGTATTCTTGCATCAAAATTGAAAAATCATCCTCATTTTCAATAAGTTGAAATGTATTTTCCGTATAAACTTTAATTGGGAAATGGGCAAGAATCATAAAAGAACGTTATCTTTTAGCAAAGTTTTGTGCAATTTTGAAGTAAAAGTCAGTGAAAACCATCAACACGTTGACGTTACGTTCCAAATGAAGTGCCGCTTTGTTGCATTCGTTGTAAAGTGGCATCGCATTTTTGATGGTGAAGAATTGTTGGAAAGATTCCAATGTCTTCAATTCTTCGGCAGTCGCTTTCACCAATGCTTTTCCTTTTTGATTGATAAGCAACTCATTACGAAACATTCGAGAAAAATAGAGCATCAGATTCCGTTGAAAATCTTTCCCGTTTTTTGAAATATCTTTAATGGCATTTTGCACGCTGAAATATTCCACATCGTTCAGATTTCCGGTTTGAACGAAGGAAGTCGCACTTTTAACGAAAAGCGAATAGTACTTGTGGAATTTATGCAGTTCCGCATTTTCCCCTTTGAGTTTCAGCGCTTTGATGTAATTGTTTTCGGAAATAGCCGCAATGTCCGCAGCCTCTTGTTCACTCATACACTCTTCATCAATGAGGTGTTGACGAATGACTTCTTCGGGAAGTGGCGGAATTTTCACCAATTGCGTACGTGAAAGAATGGTGGGGAGAATGGCGTCGCTACTTTCTGCCAAAAGAATGAAAAGTGTCTTGTTCTCAGGCTCTTCCAGCGTTTTCAAAAGTTTCGGAGCCGCGGCGTGATACAATTTTTCAGCCATCCAAAGGATGTAAACCTTGTAGCCGTTTTCGTGCGAACGGACGCTGTTTTTCCGAATAATGCTCGCACAGTCGCGAATATTGATGGAGATGACTTTGTTGTCGCTTTTGAGTTCTTTCACCCAGTCATCAAAGTCAATATGATAATTGTTATTGAAAACAAATTCACGGAAATCTTGCGCAAACAGGTCTGATTCCGGATCTTTTTTGACACTTTTTGCAATGCAATTCGGAAAAATCAAGTGCAAATCAGGATGTTGGAGTTTTTCGAACATCACACACGAATGGCACTTCCCGCAGGAATCGCCGTCGTGTCGGTCCTCGCAGCAGACGTACTGGGCGTATGCCACGGCCAAAGCAAAATTGTGCGTCCCGTTTTTTCCTAAAAAAAGTTGTGCGTGGCTGATACGGTTTTCATCGACTAAAGAGACCAAACGCTTTTTCAGCGTCTCGTTCACCATTACATCCTTGAATTGCATAGAGGGGCAGTTTGGAAAATGTTTGTTTTATGAATGATTCGCCTATGCGTGCATCAGTTTTTCAATGATGTCGTCAACCGTTATTCCTTCTGCTTCCGCCTTATAGTTTTTGATGATACGGTGGCGCAGAATGTTCTTGGCAACGGCACGAACGTCCTCGATATCAGGGGCATACTTCCCGTTGAGGACGGCATTAGTACGTGCGCCGATGATAAGGAACTGAGAAGCACGCGGACCGGCGCCCCAAGCCAAGTAGTCGTTAGCCCAAGCGTGCGCGCGTTCTGCGCCCGGACGGGTCATCGCAGCCAAGTTGACAGCGTATTGATAGACGTTATCTGAAATCGGAATCTTCTGTAACAGGTTCTGATAGAAAATGATTTCGTCCATTGTCAGTACGCGATTGGGTTCCGCCATTTTCCCGTGGATGGTCGATTTCACCACGTTGACTTCGTCTTCAAAACGAGGATAATCCAACGAAATATTGAACATAAAACGGTCCTGTTGAGCTTCTGGAAGCGGGTAGGTACCTTCCTGTTCCACAGGGTTTTGCGTTGCTAAAACGAAGAACGGATCTGGAAGTTGGTAGGTGACACCGTTCATACTTACCGAACGTTCCTGCATCGCTTCCAGCAGAGCAGACTGCGTTTTGGGAGGGGTACGGTTGATTTCGTCTGCCAAAACGATATTTGCGAAAATGGGACCTTTCACAAATTTGAATTTGCGACTTTCGTCCAAAATTTCGGTACCCATAATGTCGGACGGCATCAAGTCGGGAGTGAACTGAATACGATTGTATGACAAATCGACAGCTTTTGCTATAGTCGTAATCATCAATGTTTTAGCAAGCCCCGGCACCCCGATGAGCAGGGCGTGACTGCGGCTGAACATAACCATCAGAATGTCACGGATGACCTCTTCTTGACCTACGATTACTTTACCAATTTCTTTGCGAAGTTCTGAGTATTTGCCAACGAGTGATTCAATGGCTTCCACGTCATTTTTAAAATTCAAATCCATTGCTTTCTGTTTTATTCCGGAATGTCCCACAACTTGATGAAAGGACAGTCCCGATAATTTTCATTTATTTTAATATTTGTAACTTTCACTTTGTTCAGGATCCATTTTTCAATGATATCCTGTTTCTTTTCCTCCAGCGCCGCGCCTTTGATAAGGTCATAGTCCTCTTTCATATTCGGCTTGTGGGCAGCAACTTTTGTTTTGAGATAAATGAGACGGTAGGCCATCTTCCCGTCTTCGTTTACGAAGGCAACCGGCTGCGAATATTCGCCAGGAATCAACTTGCTGATGGTTGCGAACGTGCTGGGCTCAATCGCATTTTTTTCAAATTTGTACGAATTATTGTACGAATTGACGCACCATCCACCACTATTTTTGTTCATATCATCCGAAAACTGAAGGGCGGCTTTGCTGAAATCCATCTTTTCATTTAGGATTGCTTGACGAACACTGTCAAGGTATTCAATTGCTTTAACTTGTTCATCAGCAGAAGGTTTCGGTTGAAGCAAAATGTGTGCGACGTTAACTTTGTCGCCTCTTCTTTCAATCATTTGAATGATGTGATAACCGGCTTTGGTTTGTACAACTTGAGAAATTTCGCCCGATTTCAGATTGAAAGCGACGGCTTCGAATTCAGGATAAAGCATCCCTCGTTCCATAAATCCGAGCTCACCTCCTTTTGATGCCGAGCCGGGGTCGTCAGAGTACAGGCGGGCGAGCATTGAAAACTTTTCTCCGCGGAGAACACGTTCCCGGTATTCCATCAAACGTGCCTTGATATTGGCGACCTCATCCTCGCTTACGGGCGGCATTTTTACAATGTGCCCGTACTCGTAGGCCGGTTCAACCGTGGGCAGACTATCGTATGGAATACGATCGAAGAAACGTTTCACCTCGGAAGGCGTGATGGTGATGTTATCGGTAATACCTTGCTGAATTCTTTCCGCAATCATTTGTGAACGAATGATTTCCCGCATATCCTTCTTGATTTCGTCCATCGTTTTATGGTAAGCATCTTCAATGATTTTGGTATTACCACCAACTTGTGATAGCCAGTAATTGATTTGGTAGGAGACACGCGAATCAACCTCTTGGTCGGAAATGACGATACTATCCATCTCGGCTTGGTGCTGGTAAAGCTTTTGTCGCAGGAGGTGCTCAAAAACGTTGCACTTGGCTTCTTTTACGTCGTCTATCCCAGTGTTTTGTGCAGCAAAATTAGAGTATTCACGTTCTAAGTCTGATTTCATAATAATTTCTTTTCCAACAATGGCGATGATTTCGTCAACAGTGGATTGAGCTTGAAGAAAAGTTGCCTGAAAGATACTGATTATGAGAACGATAAATAGGAATGTTCTTTTCATTCATTTTGAATTTTTGAGGGCGCGAAAATACAAAAAAAAGAAGACAATCAATGCCTTCTTTTCCTTAAACACATATTTAATATGTATTATTTTCTACCCATAGGTTCATCAGAAACCGTAAGTTTCTTTCTTCCTTTTGCACGACGTGCAGCCAATACTCTACGGCCATTGGCGGTAGCCATTCTTTCTCTGAACCCGTGTTTGTTTTTACGTCTTCTGTTGGACGGTTGGAATGTTCTTTTCATCTTATTATTACTTTATTATACTTCCTAAAAATCGGGCTGCAAAAATACAACTTTTTTTTAATCCATCAATATTATCTAAAAAAGTTTTTTATTTTGTATGCATAGTACTAATATACAGTATTTTACAAATATTTCTTTTATTGTTATTCTATATAAAGAAATTCCAAATCTTTTTCCATCTATCAAAAAGAAAAAAATGAATCGCTATTTCGCCGCCATTTGTGCGATGACCTTCCATCTCTTCTAAAATTTTCCTTCCGTTCTTGATTCTTTCCTCATATCTTTCTGTTTAGATTTAAAAATTTAACATTTAATTATCTTTGTTATAATAAGTTATAACTAATTGTTAATAAAACTTAATAATGTGTTTTGTATCTTGAAAACGCCTGTTCTGTGATAGTATATTTGCAGCGCTAAGAATAAAAAATAACAATTATTAAATCCTTTGCTATGAAAAGAATATTATTTGTTTTATTGTTTATATTAAGTAGTATAACAATATTTTCACAAAATTACTTGACCGATTTTGAATCGGGATTGGATGCTCAAAATGCGGCTGAAATGATGGGTAGGTATAAGAAATTAGATCCTTATTTTGATGAGGCGTACTCCTTGTTTCCTCAAATACCCCGAGGTGTTTTGGAAGCAGTTTCTTTCACTTATACGCGATTCACCCCTTTGGCTCCCCCAAAAGACGTGGCCGATTCAGCTGAAATACCAGCAACATACGGGCCAATGGGACTTACTATTGACGGGAGGGGCGTGTTCCGAAACAATGCGATTGCGGTTTCCAACTACTCCGGATTGGCTTTGTCCGAAATTGTAACTTCCCCGCGTGAAAACATTTTGGCGTATGCTGCTGCGTACTCGCACCTCCAAAGTCAAATGAAAATTGATTCGCACGACATTCTTTATCATTTTCCGATTTTGGAAGAACTTTCCGAACTTCCAATGCAAGAGGATGACGTCCTGCTATTCGCTCGGAAAAGTTACTTGTATTCCATTTGCCAGTTTCTTGCCAATCCATATTTTAGGGAGGCGTGCTCCATAAAAGTCCCTATTCCGAATTTGGACAACTGCTTCGGACGCTGGCTCCCTCTTCTTCAGTCTGAAATGGTCCAGATTGACGGCTCCGATTCTCAAGAACCATTGCGTAATAATGTGGACTATGACGGGGCCTTGTGGAACCCTGCCGGCTCCTGCAACTATAGTTCCGGACGTAATGGCCATTCGATTTCTGCCGTCACGATTCATTATACCGCTGGAACCTATTCCGGTGCCATCGCGTGGTTCAGAAATTGCACCTATAACGGCGTGGGATCCAAAGTTTCTGCACATTATGTCCTTCGCTCCTTTGATGGACAGGTGACCCAAATGGTGCGTGAAGCCGACAAGGCGTGGCACGTCGGGAATTCGAATTATTATACAGTGGGTTTGGAGCACGAAGCGTACGGAGACATTTCTTCTTACTTTACTACTGAAATGTATCGTTCCTCCGCCCGCCTCACTCGTGACATCTGTGACCGGAATGATATCTCTCCACTTCGTATGTTCTATCGCGATACCTTGGATGACGGTACGGTATTGAATCAAGGACTTCATAGTCTCGGAAGTGAAAGTGCCTGTGTGAAAATCAAAGGACATCAGCATTTCCCGAATCAGACACACACTGATCCAGGACCGCACTGGAATTGGAACTACTATTTTAAATTAGTGAATGAGGATACCCCGGTGACTACGTATCAGTCTGCTACGGGCGAGTTTACGGACACCGGTGGGTCAGATGCCGAGTATGCAAACGACGAAAGAACGCTGACGCTCATTCAAGTTCCTAATGCCGACAGCATCACACTGTCATTCTCGGAGTTTGAATTGGAACCGAACTATGATTTTATGTGGATTTATGACGGCAATTCCGTCTATGCGCCCCTCATTGGCCGCTGGAATACACATTCCCCTCTCACAGTAACTTCATCCGGGAATGCTTTGCTGATCGAGTTCCGTTCCGATTGTGCTACTACCGCAGCGGGATGGGTGGCTCGTTGGCAGGCGCATCTCCCAACCGTAAATCAAGTCCCGTCCACAGAAATCGGTTGGGATGAGTCGCAGTGGATTACAGAAAATGTTTCTATTGCTTTTGTAGATACCGATGACCGACAAATCGCACATCGCTTTTATCAAGTAATGGGTAATGACGGAATCCGCTGGTCGGCCAATAACAACTGTGGTTTCGCTTGTGACAATTTTGATGACTTGAATCATTCCCTTTGGTCTGTTGTAGAGGGACAATGGGGACTCAACAACCATAAATTGCAATCGGCAGAGACGGAACGGGCTTTGATAAGTATGCCGCTGGCCCAGATTATAGGGAACACCGTTCTTTATGATTTTTATATGGCTTTTTCATCAACTCCAAATGAGGAGTCTCAAGCTGGAATCCAACTGCACTTTGGAGAAGGTGATGAACGTCTGACTACCTACACGATTGTGGCTGTTCCTGCCGAAAGAAGGATTCGCATTTTTGATGTCTCGAATGGTTCGTCATCCCTATTGGCATCTTTTGATAATGTTTCCATAAACACAGGGACATCCTATCTTTACCGTATTTTGCATAATATGCAGACTGGAAAGTTTATGATTTTTCGGAGCGGGGTCTTGCTTGGCGAGTGTAATTCTGGAAATCGGATTAATACGACACATTCTCGATTTTCATTCGTGGCAAACCGAGCAACTGTCCAATTCGATAACTTCCGTGTCTATCAATCACGAGGCGAGGTGGTTGAATTACGTGTCGGAGACACAACCGCGTGTGACGCCCGTTACCTCGCTCACAACGGAACCGCCCGAGCCAAAATCAAGTCGCTCGTTCTGGATGACCAGAATAAATTCTCGTCGCTGAAGGAAAAGCAACTCAAGATTGATTATACCCCACCCGTTTTAAATGGAAATATTGCCTTTAATCTTGATGAAGGGGAGAACTTTTATCAAGCAGGTGTCTTTGATGCCTATTGGAATTCTGCTACGGATCCTAATTCGGGCATTGCAGCATACGAATATGGAATGTCTCCTACTCCCTCTGACGCTTTTGTGACGTGGATTGGAACAACATCACGGACTTCCGTTCCTGTGAGCTTCCCTCGTCTTGCTTATCGACAAAATTACTTGGCTGTGCGTGCACGAAATGATGCGGGATTGGTTTCTCCAAGTCTGTTTTCAAACGCCACGACCAATAATGTTGGACGGATAAATCCCCGTGAACGCGTGGCCGTCTCAAATGGAAAATCATTGCTCATCACGAGGGAAGAAACAGATGAACAACAAGGATTTACAGAAAACAATCTTGAATCGGCCGTCTCCATTTGGCCCAATCCTGCCCGTGATGAAATCAATGTCCAGGTTCTTTTTCAGCAGGGACTTTCAGCCAAAAGAATTCGGGTAGTGGATCTTTCGGGAAAAATGTTGACGGAACTACTCCCTTCGGACGGATATAATCCGATGAAAATCACCATCGCTGATATGTCCGCAGGTATCTACTTTGTGCAAGTCGTTTTGGACGATGGTTCCTTACGGCAAGGAAGATTCATTAAATATTGAAAAACAGCACTTGTCTTTTCAAATAAAAAGCGTACTTTTGCACCCGCATTTGCGGTAGTAGCTCAGTTGGTAGAGCGGCAGCTTCCCAAGCTGCAGGTCGCGGGTTCGAGACCCGTCTACCGCTCTGAAAACAACGAAAAGAGGTCGGAATTCAAATGGTTCCGACCTCTTTTTTGTGCTTGTGTTGTGGCGATTTCTAACAGTTCCCCTTCTATTTTACAATGATTTCATCGGTGAAGATGAAGGCCGCCCCGCCCGCTCCCAAGTGCCACTCGGGTAAGGTCCCGTAGTTCTCCGCACGAACTCGCACATAGCGTGCCCGTGCTGTGTCCATTACGGTGAAGTCAGTCGTCGTGACGGTGTAGTCGTTGTCCGGACGGTCATTGACCACTTTGCCGTATGGAACAAACGTTTTGCCGTCAGTGGAAATTTCTACTACAAGATTTTTGGGGTACCAAATCCAAGCACGGATATCTTCCAAAAATCCGACGGATACACTATGAATCTCTTTTTCTTTTTGCAAATCAACAACCGCCTCAAAATCCTGTGCCTGATATCCTTGCCAGCCACCCAAACGCCAGTTGGTGCTGCCACGGAGTCCGTCTATTAAACCTTCATCACCGCCTGCCGTATATTGCGGATTGTATTCACTGATAATGTTAATCGCTTTGTCTTGGACAAAACGATGAAACTCCGCTTCCACCACCGCACTCTTTCCCGTCTGTGAATTTTCCGTCCAGGTGCGAAGTACCGTGCTCTCCGTAAAAGTAAGGGGCTTTTTATAAGTGTAAACTTTTTTAAAATTATCGGAAGAAAGAGTGTAACGGATTGCGTTGTCTGTTCTATTTTCTTGAATTCCAGTAATTTCAATGGTCATTTTGTCACGAAAGACGCGGTCGTTAGGTGCGATAACCGGTGTGGTTGTAAGAGTAGGAACAACCGTACTTGCTGGCCGTGAAGAAATATCCGCACCAAACGATTTTTGCGGAGAAGGACCCATTGTAAACTCAAATGTATCCCCGTTGGAAATCATTTCAGTAGTGATGTAAAGATAAGGATAGGGCTCTCCGTTTCTTTTAATTGACTGAATATAAACGTTTTTGTCACTTTGATTATGACAAGAAATGGTGAACGTTTTTCCGTTTTCCAAATGAATCTTTGCCTCCTTGAAAAGGGGAGAGCCGATGGCATACTGCAAACTTCCGGGAGCGACAGCGTAAAATCCCAAGGAACTCATAATGTACCACGCGGACATCTGCCCACAGTCTTCGTTTCCGCAAAGACCATCGGGAGCATCGGCATAAAGTTCGTCAAGAATCTTGCGGGTAATCTGTTGCGTTTTCCACGGCTCCCCAACATAATTGTACATATACGGAGCGTGGTGTCCGGGTTCGTTCCCGTGTGCGTATTGACCAATAATTCCCGTTAAATCAGCTTGTTGACGTCCGCTCATCTTTTCGTTTCTGAAAAAAAGTGAGTCTAACATCATCGCAACGTGCTTTTCACCGCCAACCATTTTTACATAATTGTGAAAATCGTGGGGAATGTAGGTGGAATATTGCCAGGAGTTGGCTTCAGTGAAATGGTTGTTGACCTCGCCAGCGGCAAAAGGAACGATAAAACCACCATTGCTGCGGGGATGAGCGAAGCCATTTTTGTCAATGATATTTTTGTAAAATTGGGAACGTTTGAAAAAACGGTCGGCAATTGCCTGTTCTCCAAGATCCTGTGCATACTGGGCAATGCACCAGTCATCGAAACAGTATTCCAGTGTCTTGGAAACCGATTCGTGCTCTTTGTCGGCTGGAATATATTGATAATCATTGAATTCCGGGCGACCGAGTTTCGGGAGTTCGGCGGATGCAATCATTGCTTGCAACATTTGATGTTTATCTACATCGCCAATGCCTTGACGTGTCGCGTCCAAAATGACGGGAATGGCGTGGTAGCCAATCATACACCACGTTTCGTATGCCGACAACTCCCACATAGGCAGCTGGCCGCCTTGCTGGTAAGCAAGAAGGAACGTGTTCAGGAAGTCGGCGGTTCGCTTCCTGTCAATGAGCGTGAGTAGCGGATGCAAGGCGCGATAAGTGTCCCATAAAGAAAAAACGGTATATACTTTCTTTCCTGTTTCCGAATGGATTTTTCCATCCTGCCCACGATAGCGTCCGTCTATGTCGGAATATTCGTAAGGTGCTGTAAAACAATGGTATAGTGCTGTGTAAAAGATTCTTTTATCATTATCGGAACCAGTCACTTCAATTTTTCCTAACTCTTTGTTCCATAAATCATTAGCTTGATTTTTCACCTTTTCAAAATTAAAATCGGGCGTTTCTGCCAGGTTGGCGTGCGCACCGGCCATATCTACGGCAGAAATACCGACATTGAGGGTGACTTCACGAACATCTTCTGCAAAATAGAGAACCGCCTTGATGTTCCCTCCCTCCAAATGGCTGACGGTACGCATCAGGGTGGAGTCACGGAAATATTGGATTCTTACGACAGGTTGAGAAGAAGATAGATAGAAGTATAGATGCTGTTCCGGATTCCAAGCGCGGGAGGTTCGGTAGCCGGCAAATTCTTGATTGGAAATGGTTTCAATGTGACTTTCCAACACTTCGTCGCGATGTCCGAGGTCAATGACGATTCCCTTCGGCTGGTCGTTTTCCGGAAAAGTGTAACGGTGGCAACCGACGTGAGATGTGGCCGTCAGTTCGGCGAAAATTCCGTATTTGTCAAGTTTGACGGAATAATAGCCAGGGTTTGCGCTCTCATTTTTGTGAGAAAAATGAGAGCAGTATTGGGTGTTGACGGGCGAGCCGGTTCCAACAAACGGCATAATCAGGATGTCGCCATAATCGGAGCAGCCGGTGCCGCTCAGGTGCGTATGCGAAAAACCGTAAATGACGTCGTCATCGTAATGGTATGCGGAGCAGCCGTCCCAGCCCGTGAGCCGCGTGTCGGGACTCAGCTGCACGGCGCCGAACGGAACCAACGCGCCCGGAAAGGTGTGTCCGTGCGCTCCCGTTCCGACAAAAGGATTGACAAATTGTGTAAAAGACTGCGCCTCTAATAAAAAGGGGAGGAGCAAGATTCCTATAAGGAAATGAAATTTTGTGTGTGCCATATTATGTGATTGGAAAATGGAGGCAAAAATACATTTTTTTATAATCAAAAAAGAGGAGATGCTTTTATGAAACATCTCCTCTTTTTCTTATGAAGATTTCTATTAGAAATGGAAGCCAAGTTTGAAAGCCATCGCGTGCATAGCCATCGTGGGTGCCGCGGCGAATCCCTCTCCGTAGGTAGCTCCTGTGACTTTAATGTCTTGTTTTCCAAGCCAATAGTAGTGAACACCAATGCTGAAAAGGCGAGCAAAAATGACACCGACGCCAGCTTCGCAAGCAAATTCCGGATTCATATCGTAACTGATTGTTTTTCCGCTCCAACCTTCCGTGGTTTTCTTGAAAAGGTCGCAACCGATACCCACTTCACCGAAAATATTGACGGGAGAACGTACAAAATCGGAGGTCCAGGAAGCACCAATCATAATCGGAACATTGACGTACATCGGTTTGGTACATTTTGCTGCGTCGTATGTGTCACGAACAGATTTTTTTACATAATTCCACATCAGGTCAGCAGAAACGAAAATTCCGAACCCGCTGTCTTCAATGTGGGTGCCGATAAATTTATAATTGTAACGAAGTCCCAAGGATGCTCCGAAAAGTGCGGCTCCGTGAGCAGAGAGTTGATTGTTTGCGTCACCAGGAGAAACGTATGTCGGACATTCGGTGAATTGCCCCATTGGCAAAATGCCTCCCAAATGAATGGAAAGTCCGCATTTGTTTTGTGCGGAAACGGTTGTTAACGCGCCACCAAGTAAGAAAATGGCGATAAGGATTCTTAACTTTTTCATATTGTCAAATTTTAAAAAATTTCAAAGCGCAAAAGTACGAATTTTTTTATGTGTTCATTCATATTTATTGCTACTTTTGCCCGTTTTTTTCAAATTGAAAATTTAAGATGAAATCCTTAGGGGAATCAGAGAAAAGGTCATTTTTCAAATCGTGGAAAACGCTGAAAACGCGTTCAAAAATTTATCAAATTCTCATTCACACTTTCGCCTGTTTCGGATTAGGCATCATTGCCGCGTGGGGTTTATACAAGTTGGGCGTTACGAACAACGCTGGTGGTATTGACAAAAACAATCGCTATCTTGCCGATTATGCCCAAAGAGAAGAAACCATCGATTCGACCAAGTACTTCGCCTCCTGTATGGAGAATTATTTGAACCTCGCCGTTTTGAGCAAGGCCTATCCGTTGAATGCTCACCTGATTTACGAGGCAAGTCGCTATAGTGATGATCCTCAGTGCGTTAATCGGATGATTTATGCCGCAAATATGTACTTGAAAGACGATTCCATCGGAAAGCAGTACCGCGCCGTTTTAGACGATGTGATGGTGTCATACCAGAATTATCAGGGGCAGATGACTCCGGAAAACCTGATTCCCTGGATGAACGATTCGGGTTGGGTGGTGCTGAAAAAGGCCATTCTTCGTGACGCCGCCGAAATCAAGAAAGCGGGTGAAATCACCGGTGTTGATCCGCGTCTCATCGTGGCTTGCACCGTCGGCGAACAAATCCGTCTTTTCAACTCAAAGCGTGAGGATTTGAAACGCTACCTCGGCCCTGCCGTGATGAACGTGCAGTCACAGTTTTCATTCGGCGTCAATGGCATCAAAGACTTTACAGCCGCCAAAGTCGAAGCCAACCTCAAGGATTCTACGTCGGAATACTATATGGGAAAACGGTATGAACACATTTTAGACTACGACACAAGCGAAGTTCACGATAAGGAAACGGCCCGTTTCAATCGTCTGGTGGATTACAGAAATCACCTCTATTCATATATATATACAGGGTGTATTCTCCATCAGACAATGTTGCAATGGGAGCGTGCCGGTTATAGCATCGCCGATCGTCCTGACGTACTCTGCACCTTGTTCAATCTCGGCTTTGTCGCTTCGAAGCCCAATCCGGAACCCCGCTGCGGCGGCTCCCACGTATCCGTCCACGGAAAGGTTTATACGTTCGGCGTTTTGGGCAACGACTTTTTCTATTCGGGCGAGTTGAGCAAGGAGTTCCCGCTTCACTCGAAACTTTTCCAAGACTAACTTTTGTCGTGAATTTTCAAGCATAGCCGTTCGGTCGTAGTCATCCCCGCGTCTAAAATACTTCCGGCGCTTTCATCGGTTTCACAATAAGTTCATCTTCCCGATTTTCAGCACGTTCGAGAAACATCACATAATAGATGGGCATATAGAAAGTTCCGTCCACTCCCTTCACATCTCTGTTGTTGTTCAATACGATGGCGGATGGAATGTTGTATGATGAAGTGGATAAAAAATTGTCAAGTGCACTGTGCACGGTGTAGTCTTTGCCGGATTTTATTTCGATAGGGAGAACCGTGAGATTCTTGAAATCATCTACTAAAAAATCTACTTCTCCCTTTTTTTTGTTATCATAGTAATGCAACTCGAATCCGTGTGCGTGCAGTTCCTGCGCCACTACCGACTCATACACCGAGCCCAAGTTGATGCTGTTTTCGTCTTGAAGAACCGCTTGGATATTGGTGTCATACAGAATGCCCGTTAGAAGCCCGACGTCATTAAGATAGAGTTTGAGCAGGTTCTTTTGCTCCGACTCGGAAAGAGGAAAGTGCGGATCGCTAATCGCCTTTACGGCCAACGTGATGCCAGAGTTCATCAGATATTCCCACTCATCAGCATAGTCGGCGAACTGCTTGTGTCCCTTTGTTTCTTCAATGTCTTTAACGAAAATGCGTTTTTTCTTGTTCTCCAAGTTGGACGGCACCATATCGTAAATGCGACGGATGGACAATTTGTGCTCCTCGTCATATTGAGAGGCATCAATACGGTACAGCTTTTTGATGTCGTTTTGGATGCTGCGAACTTTGGCAATATTGTTGCTTTCAAGGTACACATTGATGGCTTCGGGCAAGCCGCCAATCAGAAGGTACAATTTGAATTGATGGAGCAGATAGTCGTGGAGTGCTTCTGAAACGGGTTCGCGCTTCAGAAACTGTTGTCGTGCTGCCTCAATCACGTTTTCGCCACACCCCAAAGCCAATAAAAATTCCTCAAAATCAATGGGATACATTTCTTCTACAGCAATACTTCCTATGGGAACGGAAGGTGTCTGTGCCAATGCTACTCCCAATTGTGAACCGCTTGCAATGTAGGTGTATCGAGCTTCCTGATTGAGAAATTTTAACATCGTCAGCAGATGCGGGTAGCTTTGAATTTCATCGAGAAATATTAATGTGTTTTGTTTTTTGTCCAATTTTTTGCCGGCTATCGCACTGAGTTGCAGATAGAAATCTGTCGTGCTTTTCACCTTTGCAAAAAGTCTGACTCCCTCTTTGTCCTCCTTCAGATTAATCTCCACATAATTCTTGTATAACTTCTTCCCAACGTATCGGATAAGGTATGATTTGCCTATTTGACGCGCCCCATTAACTAACAAAATCTTATTGGGCTGTGTCTTTAAGTGATTTTCTATATGTTTAGCATATTTTCTAAAAATCATAAACGAATATTTCTATATTAAATAGTCTATAATCAATAAATTAAAAATCATTAAGTAGCGAAAATTGTTTATTTTTCGTTTTCAAAAATCGGTTGCAAAAATACATCTTTTTTGATATTTATAGAAAAAATCGGGAATTATTCCGTTAAAAACAACCATAAAATCGGGAATTATTCCGTTAAAAACAACCATAAAATCGGGAATTATTCCGAATGGGTTTGTAAAGTTTGTACCAGCTCGTAAAAGTAGACAC